>JAWNZB010000113.1:0-5321 GCA_038447835.1 Candidatus Igneacidithiobacillus chanchocoensis
GACCGCCGATTCTGCCTCGGGCATGAGGATCATGTCGGACTCGTTGATGCCCTTCCAACCGGTGATGGAGGAGCCGTCAAACATCTTGCCTTCAACAAAGGTCTTTTCTTCGAGGGTGTGGGCGGGCACGGAAACGTGCTGCTCCTTCCCCTTCGTGTCGGTAAAGCGAAAATCAATGAACTTCACGTCTTTGTCCGCGATCAACTTCAGCACATCTTGCGGGCTGTACCCCATGCGATTCTCCTCCACTAGGCTGGTTGGCAAAATATATCCCTGCTGGGACTCCTGTAGAACGAGTGTACGGCGGATTGCGCAGTACGCCTAGGGTCTGGCGGCGCGCCGGTGCTATGCTGGAGGTAGAGAAAAAGGAGACAAGCCATGCAAACCACCGAAATCTTGGCCCACGCTGCTGCCCGCGTGCAGGGGAAGTCCCATGCCGGAGACCTTACCCCGGAAGAGGCGCATACTCTCTTGCAAGAACATCCCAAAGCAAAACTGGTGGACGTCCGCTCCCACCCAGAATTAGAGTTTTCGGGTTTCGTTGCCGGTTGCTGCCATGTTCCCTGGCAGCTCTATCCCGGCATGGTCCCTAACCCCGACTTTGACGAGCAAATTCGTGCCGTTGCCGAGCCGGATGACCTACTCCTGCTGCTCTGCCGCACGGGGGGCCGCTCCACCGCTGCTGCCGAGCACCTGAGTCGGTTGGGTTACCGTCATGCCTACAACATCCTTGGCGGCTTTGACGGCAAGCCCGACTCCCACGGCAAGCGCGGCACGGTGGAGGGATGGAAGGCCAGCGGTTTGCCCTGGCGCCACCCCTAGGGGTTCAGATTTGGCAGGCGGGACAGAACAGTGCCGCCTTGCCGCCCACCACTACCGACTCCAAGGCACCACCACAAGAAGGGCAGTGGCCGTCTTCCCGGTGGCGGGTAAGGAAGGTCTTGGGTAGCAAAGGCAGCTTTGCCTGAGAGCGCAAGGCGCGCTGCAAGACTTGCGGGATTTGCGCCAGGAAGCGCTCGCGATCTTCTTCACTGAGACTAGGCACCAAGCGATCCGGGCGCAAGCGCGCCTGAAACAGGATCTCGTCGGCCCAGGTGGGGCCAATGCCGGTTACAAAGCTGTCGTCGAGCAACACATTGCGCAGGGCGCTACGTCGCCGCGCCAAGGATTCTCGCAACTGTGCCAGCCCCTCGGCAGGGACCAGCAGCGGGTCGGGGCCCAGTTTGGTAAGAAAATCGACATCACTACCTTCATCTAGCAAACGCAGGCGCGTACCCAATTGGGTACCCTGCAAACGCAAACGCAGATGTGCATTAACCGCCAGTTCCAGGCCGGCGCGGTTCTCACCTGCTTCTTCCGTGGCAGGTCCGCGCTCAAGTTCCATGGTTAGCTCACCGCCTAACTGCAGGGCAAGGATCTCGCGACGGTCGAGCTCGCAAAAGATCTGCGTGCCATAGCGATGGATGTCGGAAATCTCCTTCCCCTGCAGAGCGTCTTCGGCAAGCCCGCCCGCCTCGGAGAGCAGTTCGCCTTTCGCATTTTGCAAACGCAGGCCACCCAATTTTTTGCGCAGTACCATGCGCTGCAATTTTTGTTTGAACAGCTCAATTTCGGGCAATTCTGCCATGCTCGTCAACTCTCGGTTTTGGTCTTAGCGCCTAGTGTAGCGCGCTCTCTCCCGGTGCGGAAACTTGGCAGCTTGCCAACGGGGGCATAGACTGCAAGACCAAGCCAGCCAAGGAGCAGTGCCCATGAGCGTACCCACCGCCATCGAAATTCAGGTCGAGACGCGCTACCTGCCGGAGCAATCGAGTCCGGAACAAAACCATTACGTCTTTGCCTACCAAGTGCGGATCGAGAACCACGGGCCGCGCAGCGCGCAACTGTTGCACCGCCATTGGATTATTACCGATGCCGAAGGCCGAATTCAGGAGGTACGCGGACCTGGCGTGATCGGCGAGCAACCGAACTTAGCGCCCGGCGAGCACTTTCAGTACAGCAGCGGTACCGTCATTCCCACCCCCGTTGGCAGCATGCATGGCAGCTACCAATGGGTGAGTGAAGACGGCGAGGACTTCGAAACCCCCATCCCCGCTTTTCGCCTGGCCGTGCGCAACGTTCTCCATTGAGCAAGCGTAGCCTGCAGCGCGCCTATGACCTTTGGGCGCCGATCTACGACCGCGCCGTCGTCGGTTTTTCTCGCGGCCCCCGTGCCGCCAACATTGCGGAAATTCCTTCCACGGCAAAGACCATATTGGTGGTTGGTGTGGGTACGGGCTTGGATTTGCCGCTGCTGCCGCCGCAAGCGCTCAGCGTTGCCTTGGACATCAGTTGGGCCATGCTCTCCCGCGCCCGCAATCGGGCCGTTACGGCGCAGCTCCTGCAGGCCGATGCCGAAAATTTACCCATGGCCAGCGCCACCTGCGACGTGGTCCTCCTGCACCTGATACTGGCGGTGGTACCCCACGCCGAGCAGGCCCTGGCGGAGGCGAGTCGCGTTCTCCGCCCCGGCGGCACCCTACTCATCTTCGACAAATTTTTGCGCCCAGGCCAGCGCGCGCCTCTTCGGCGCCTGCTCGCTCCCCTTTCGGGGGCGGTTGCTACGCGCACCGATTTGGTCTTTGAAGAGCTCCTGCGCCAGCATCCAGAACTAGAGCTCGAAAGCGACCTACCTGCCGCCGTTGGCGGCTGGTTTCGCCGCCTGCGGCTGCAAAGGCGGGAAGTACCAAGCTAGTGTGCGTCGCAGCAACTCAATTGCCGCTGCGCGCCGCCTTTTTACGCTCATTCTCGGTGAGGAAGCGTTTGCGAATGCGAATGGACTGGGGTGTCGCCTCGACGAGTTCGTCATCGGCCAGAAACTCCACCGCGGCTTCCAAGGTCATTTTGATGGGTGGCGTGAGCATGATGTTCTCATCAGACCCCGAGGCGCGCATGTTGGTGAGCTTCTTTTCCTTGAGGGGATTGACCACCAAGTCGTTGTCGCGGCTGTGGATGCCGATGACCATGCCTTCGTAGACCTTGTCGCCGGGGCTGACAAACATCCGCCCGCGGTCCTGCAAATTAAAGAGCGCAAAGCCAACCGCTTCGCCTTCCTCTGCGGAGATCAAGACACCATTATTGCGCGCCGGAATGGGACCTTTCACAGGGCCGTAGCCATCAAAAATATGGCTGATAACCCCCATGCCTGATGTCGCCGTCAAAAATTCGGTGTGAAAACCGATCAAGCCACGAGCAGGGATTTTGTATTCCAGACGCACGCGGCCACGGCCATCGGGCTGCATGTCCTGCAAGTCGCCACGGCGGATACCCAAGCGCTCCATGATCGTGCCCTGATGCGCCTCTTCCACATCCACCGTCAGCGCCTCGTAGGGCTCTTCCCAAACTCCATCCACCTGCCGCTGAATCACCCGTGGCCGCGATACAGCCAACTCGTAGCCCTCGCGGCGCATGTTTTCGATGAGTACCGTGAGGTGCAGTTCACCGCGCCCGGAGACGAGAAAGACGTCGGGATTCTCCGTATCGGCCACGCGTAACGCTACATTGGTGAGCAATTCTTTGTATAGCCGCTCGCGCAGCTGGCGGCTGGTGACAAATTTTCCCTCTCGCCCGGCAAAGGGGCTGGTGTTGACCTGAAAGGTCATATTGAGGGTTGGCTCGTCTATCGGTTTCCAAGGCAGGGCTTCGGGCGCCTCAGGGGCGGCAATGGTGGCGCCAATGCTCGGGCTTTCGATGCCGGTAATGGCAACGATGTCTCCCACCGACGCGCCTTCTTCCCAGGGAACCCGCTTGAGGCCATCAAAACCCAGCACTTGGAGGATCCGCGCCTTGCTTTGTTTGGCCTCCGCTCCCTGGATGAGGACGACATCCTGGCCCGGGCGAATCCGTCCGCGCCGCAACCGACCAATGGCAATCTGCCCCACGTAGCTGGAGTAGTCGAGATCGGCAATCTGCATCTGCAAGGGAGCGTCGGGATCTCCTTCGGGTGCAGGCACCTGGGAGAGAATCAGCTCAAAGAGCGGCCGCATATCACCCTCGCGCACACCGGGGTCCTCACCCGCGTAGCCCTGCAGCCCAGAGGCATACATCACCGGAAAGTCGAGCTGCTCCTCGGTCGCGCCGAGCTTGTCGAAGAGATCGAGGGTAGCGCTGATCACGTAGTCGGGCCGTGCGCCGGGGCGGTCGATCTTGTTGATGACGACGATGGGGCGCAGGCCCAACTCCAGGGCCTTGCGGGTAACGAAACGCGTCTGCGGCATAGGCCCTTCGACGGCATCCACCAAGAGCAAGACTCCGTCCACCATGCCCAGAACCCGCTCCACCTCGGCGCCAAAGTCGGCATGGCCGGGGGTGTCGACGATATTGATATGGGTGTCCGCCCATTGCACCGCCGTATTCTTGGCCATGATGGTAATGCCTCGTTCTTTTTCGAGGGCATTACTGTCCATGACCCGCTCTTCCACCTGCTGGTGAGCGGCAAAGGTGCCGGACTGGCGCAAAAGCTGATCGACCAGAGTGGTTTTACCATGGTCCACATGGGCGATGATGGCGATGTTACGAAGTTGACGCGTCACAAAAAATCCTCTTGCAGAAGGGTGCCGGGGCGGGCTCTCTTATAGCGGCAAGGCCCCAAAAAAGCAAACCGCCCCATGAGGGGCGGTCGCTTTGGCCCCTTGCGGGGCCCAACACGCTTTTTCTAAGCGAACTTAGAAGCCAGCCTGGAACTGCAACATCAGGGTGTTGTACGCCATGCCGTTGATGGGGGCGCCATTACCACCAAAGACGCTACCCGGGGTACCACCAAACTTACCATCACGAGCAGTCGGGATGATGTAGTTGACCTGAATCTCCGCCGCGTGTGGATTGTTCGGATTGACATAGTAGTTCAAGCCCACAGTGGTGTTGTCCAGCTTGGCATCGTAGCCCTGATAATTGTTGTAGCTGAAGGAATCAAAGCGAACAGCAGGCTCGAGGTCCAACCAAGAGGGCAAAAGGGTCATCTCATAGAGATTGGCACCCAAGCCAACGTTCCAGTCCTGCGCCATAAACCCAGGCTCGCCATTACGGGTAGTGCCGGTATGCAGATTGGTATAGCCAGCCGCATACTTGATACCCATCAAACCGCCATGCACGCCGACGTTCCAGGTATAGATGGAATCTACATTCGGAACTTGAGCGTGACCAGCTTTAGCCGCCAACAAGCTAGGCGTCGTAGGCAAGGTCATACGAGAACCACTAACTTCAGCCTTGAGCAAGGGACCCATGAAGTCATAGGTCAGGCGGGCAGAGGCCAAGTACTGACCACTACCGTTCAGAAAACCACC
>JAWNZB010000114.1:0-5306 GCA_038447835.1 Candidatus Igneacidithiobacillus chanchocoensis
GCAGCTCCCGCGGCAGAGCCGCGCAGTTGATCTCGACCATTGGCCCGTCGCTGCGCAGGCCGCTGTAATGTAGGATGCGAGCAGCAAGCCCCTTGCCGGTACCGGTTTCTCCCGAAATGATCAGGCCCGAGTATGGAACCTGCGCCAGGCGCTGCAGAATTTCCCGCACCCGCTGTGCCGCCGCGCTAGTACCCAGAAAGGCAGCGGGGCTGTAGCGACGGCTGTGCTGGTTGGTGTCATCCGCCACCCGACGCTGGGCCCGCGCGGCACGCCCGGCCGAGCGGACGACCATGGCGAGGCGCTCCATTTCGCAGGGCTTTTCGAGGAAGTCGTAGGCGCCAAGACGCAGCGCGCGCACGGAATCCGGTACACTGCCGTAGGCGGTAAGAAAGATCCACTCCCCCTGCTGCCCCCGTTCCCGCGAGCGCTCTAGCAGATCGAGGCTGTTACCATCGGGCAGATTGAGATCCGCCAGGGTAACCAAAGGATTGAGCTCATCCGCCAAAAGCTGCTCGGCATCGGCCAAGCGTTCCGCCCAGAATACCTGCCACCCTTCTTTTTCAAAAAAACGCCGCATCTCGCGACCGAGGAAAATCTCATCTTCGACGATCAGCAGGGGATCACCCATGTGTTGACTCCTCTAAGGGCGGCGGACAAGGGATGAGCAGGGTAACCGCGGCCCCACCCTGGGGGCGATTGGCGAGTTTGACTTCCCCCCCAAGACTGCGCACGAAGCGCCGCACCATGGCAAGTCCGAGGCCAGTACCCTGTTCTCGGCCGGTAGCGAAGGGGCGGATCCCGTCGCGCAGCAGGGTGGGCGGAAAACCCGGGCCACTATCGGCTACCTGCAAGCTTATGCGACCATCATCGCTACGCCGAAGTTCCACAAGGATTTCTCCCGGCCGGTCGTCGAGGGCCTGGCGCGCGTTGAGCACCAGGTTGAGCAAAGCCTGGCGGAGTTGATCCACCGGCAACATACAAGGCCCCAACTGGGCATCTACAGCAAAACGCAAGGAAATTTCTGGCGGCAGTTGATAGCGCAGCAGGTTGAGCAATGCTTCGATCACTTCCCCCGGTTGCACCCACTGCCCCGACTCGTGCGCATGGCGGGCACCGCGTAGTTGCTGGTCGAGCAGGCGACTCACCCGCCGCAATTCCTCTTCCATGAGAGCCAGACGAGCGTCGAGCTCGCCATCGGCAATTTCCCGCCGAAGATTGGCGCAGCCAACCTGCAAGCCTGCCAAGGGATTGCGCAGTTCATGGGCAAAGGCAGCCGCTGCCTCACCTACGGCCGCCATGCGCTCGGAGCGCGCCATGGCCGCCTGCTGCGCCATCAGGGTACTGGCCGCCTCGTGCACTTCTCGCTGCAAGTCCTGCAGGTACCGGCGGCGCTGGTGTTCGAGCTCTTCCAAACGACCAACCATCTGATTGTAATAGCGTAGTAGCGGCGTGATTCCGGGGTCCGCCCTACCCTCGTCGACCCGCTGAAAAGCCCCGAGTTCCAAGGAATACATGGCACCCTGCAAACGACGCAGGGGGCTCAGAATACGCGTGCGAAAAAAGATCAGGGTAACAATGACAAAGATCATGAACGCCACCAAGGCGATCACCGAACCGATGAGGGTGTAGCGGGAATCGTGGCCAGCGGCGAGGACGAGCCCACGCCCATGGAGATGGGCAGCAAGATTCCAGGCGCTGAGATCGGCAAAAACCTGGGGCAAATCGGCCGGATTACCTCGCGCTGCCAAGGCCTGCAGCCGACGCAACTGAGGTTGCTCTCCGGCGGCAGCAAAATCTGGGGGTAGGTGTTGTAGGTCGACGGCCAAGATCTGCATCGCTGCCGCGGCACCATGCTGCTTCCACGCCTCGCTGCAGTCGCGATTGATCTCGGCAATGCGGATCATATTGGCGGTGTAGGTCTTTAGGGTGCTCAAGTCCTGATTAGTATGCACCAAGAGCACGCCCAGCAAGAGCAGGGCAAAGACCACAAACTGCACCAGGAGGATGCCGATGGTACGAAAGGGAGCGAAAGGAATTCGCGGCGACGGCGAGCTGTCGTCTTGCGGTAAGCCCAGCATGGCCATTCAGTCGGCCTCGGCCAAGCCGCGCTGCATCAGCGCTGCCGAGGCCGCGCGCGCCGAACGTCCCTCGTACAGTACCCGGTACACTTCGCGCACAATCGGCATCTCGATCCCTTTTTCTTCGGCCAGGTGATAGAGAGCATGGCTGCTGCGCCAGCCTTCCACTTCTTCCCCCAATTCGCGGAGCACCTGCTCGACCGGCTTTCCCGCACCAATGCCAAGGCCAAAGCGGCGATTGCGAGAGAGATCACTGCTCGCGGTGAGAATCAGATCGCCCGCTCCTGCCAGCCCAATAAAGGTGTCTGCCTGCCCGCCCAATGCCACCCCCAGGCGGCGCAACTCCGCCAAGCCGCGGGTAATCAGGGCCGCACGGGCGCTATCGCCATACCCTAAGCCATCGGAGATACCGGCAGCGATGGCCAAGACGTTTTTGATGGCACCCGCCAGGCACACCCCGGCCACGTCGGTGCTGGGATAAATGCGCAGTTGCTCTGACCGCCAGGCTGGCACCTGCATCGCCAGATAGTCGGGGAAGTGGCTGGCCAAGGTCATGGCCAGGGGTCGCCCGGCAACAAGGTCGCTGGCAAAACTCGGACCTGAGAGCACCCCCCAGGGGCGCCCCGGCAACTGCTTCGCCAAAATCTCGTCGAGACGAGCCTGGGTATCGCGCTCGAGCCCCTTACTGGTGAGGGTAATGGGAACGGAACGAGGCAGAGAGGCAGGGAGCTTGGCAAGAAGCTCGCGCACCCCGTGGCTGGGGACGGCAATGACCAGCTCGGCGGCATCGTCAAGGGCGTCTTCCCAGACACAGCTCAGGGAAAGCGTAGGGGGTACGGCGACAGTAGGAAAGTGCGGCAAAATCGGCCGCGGACCGGCCGGCTGCAAGGCGCGGCCCCAAAGGCAAACCGCTTCGCCGCGACGCGCCAAGGCAACGGCGAGGGCCGCGCCCCAATGACCGGCCCCAAGCACCGTCCGCTTCGGCATCTTACTGGGTGGTATGCTGGCTCTGCTCGAGCTGCGCCTGTTGGTAGAGGGCCTCGAAGTTCACCGGGTGGAGGTGCAGGGGCTGGAAACCACCGCGCCCCACCAACTCCGCTACCGCCTCACGAGCGTAGGGGAAAAGGATGGTTGGACAATGTACGGCGAGCAGCACCGGCTGATGTTCTTCGGGAATGTTTTGCATGCGGAATAGGCCGCCCTGCTGCACTTCCACGGCAAAGTACGTGCTATCCGCGCTTTTAGCGTTGACGGTAACGGTCAGCACCACCTCGACGAGATCAGACACGCCGGGGACCTCGTGGGTTTCGGTATTGAGCCCGACATCTACCGATGGCGCTTCAGACATGGTAAAGCTCTGCGGCGCGTTGGGGGATTCGAAGGAGAGGTCCTTGACGTAGATCCGCTCGATCATGAAAACCGGTTCTTGCATATCTGCCATGGGTAATGCCCTTTGTGGTGGTTAAAAACGCTGGTCGAGTGTACCTATTTTCTACCGTTATGACCACGGAGCGAGTATGTTCGAGGAAAGCAAGTTGCGCTTGGGCAGCTTTGCGGCGTGCTTCTGCTACACTAGAGAAATGCGGGCTAAGGTTATGACGCCCTTCGCGTCTATGCGGGGCCAACAGTGAGTACACAGATGCAGAATGAGGAAAAAATCCATTGGACGGTGATGATTCGCAGCGCTCCCGGCAGCGAGGGCGCTCCGGTATTGCACGCCCTGCGCACGGCCATTGCCGCTTTGGCCGACGAAATTGCGGTAAGCGTATTCTTTGTGGAAGAGGCAGTTTCCGTGTTGCGCCAAGAGGCTAGCGTCACCCATCCGGTACACCAGGATCTATTGGCAGAAATTCGCGAATTGCAAGGTGAGATCCTCGCCATTGTGCAACCCGGCAGCAATCCGGGACCCTTTCTCCCTGGAGTAAAGATTGGCAATATGGCAAGCCTCGTGCGCAGTATGAAGGCCAGTGACCAGGTGATCAGTTTTTGAACATGGCAAACAAGGGAACCTACGCCATTGGTGATGCGCAAGGGTGCTTCACCGCCCTGCAGGCGCTGTTGTCGGCGCTCGGGGAGTACCGCGCGCTGTGGTTCGCTGGCGATCTCATCAATCGCGGCCCGCAAAGTCTCGACACCCTAGCCTGGGCCTACGGTGAGCAGGATGCCTTGCGCTTGGTACTCGGCAATCACGATCTCTATGCGATTAGCCGCTGGGCGGGGATCGTCAAGGCAAAAAAGAGCGATACCCTCGCGGCCCTTTTGGCTGACCGCCACGCCAATGAGTATTTTCACTGGCTACGCGAGCGTCCTTTTTTGTATCAGGCCGTCGAATTGCCTTGGCTGATGGTACACGCGGCTCTTGATGCCGACTGGTCGCCGAGTGATGCCGCAGGGCATGCCGAGACGCTGCAGCAGGCCTTACGCGGCAAAAATTGGAAGGCTTTCTTGCGGCGTCTCTGGGAGGCCGAGGCACCGCATCGCTGGCGGGACTGTCGTAACGAGGACGATGCCCAGCGCTTTCGCGTTGCTGTCTTCACCCGCGCCCGCTGGGTGCGCGAGGACGGCTACTACGCCTGGACCAACGAGGCGCCAGACGCCAATTTTCTGCCCTGGCACCAGCGCTATTTTGCTCATCAGGAGGAGGGCGCCATTGTTTGCGGCCATTGGGCCACCCAGGGGCTGCGCGTGGAGGAACGGCTGCTGGCCCTCGACTCCGGTTGCGTATGGGGCCGCCAGTTGACCGCGGCACGCATCGACCAAAACCCCATTGCCTTGACCCAAATTGACTGCCGGGCCGCAACCCTTGGCACTCTCCTTGCGACTAACCAACAGGATATTGCTGCCCATGCCTGAAGCCTTGTTCCAACCCACCCGCTACCCCGTTGCGCAAGTATTCGCCGGCGCATGGCAAATTCTACGCACCCATTTCTGGCCCCTCTGCTTCAGCCTGCTGGTTACTGGCCTGGCGGCACTGCTCGGGGTGGTCGCCCTCGGGATTCTCGTCGCGCAAGCGCCGTCGTTGCGCCTACTCTGGATGATTCTGGAAAATATTTGGATCGATGTGCTGATCATCGGTTTCTTGCGGGTAATTGCCCTGCGCAGTGCCGGCCAAAGCGCTGATTTCTTCTCTAGCTTGTGGAGCCTGCAACAACGTGATGCCTGGTTGCTGGCGCTTGTGCCGGCAATTCTTGGCGTGCTGCTGCTGCAAAGCAGCGGCTATCTCGACAT
>JAWNZB010000115.1:0-5298 GCA_038447835.1 Candidatus Igneacidithiobacillus chanchocoensis
CTAATTCAGTAGGGATAGTACGATAGGGAACCAGTCGGGAGGGTACAGATCATGAAGTTGACGACAAAAGGTCGCTACGCGGTTACCGCCATGCTCGACCTCGCATTACATGCCGAGGACGAGGTGTGCACCGTTGCCGACATTTCCCGCCGTCAGCAAATTTCTGTTGCCTACTTGGAGCAGCTTTTTGGGCGCCTGCGCAAGCAGGGCTTGGTGGACAGCGTACGCGGCCCTGGCGGCGGCTATCGTCTCGGCCGGGCGGGCAGCAACATTCCGGTGGATGAAATCATCCGCGCCGTCAACGAATCCATCAATACTACCCAATGCGGTGGCGACCCGGTGCAGTGCTGCAAGGGCGAGGGCCAGCAGTGCCTCACCCACGACCTCTGGGAGGCCTTGGGGGAGCAAATCGGCCGCTTCCTACACGGCATTACCTTGGCGCAGTTGGTGCAGGAGCAGCAGCGCAAGCTGCAGCAGCCGGGTACCCTTCCTTTACGAATGACAGAGCGGGGACAACAGCGTCCCGCCCACGGGTAAGCGAGGTGTCTATGAGCGCAGTACAGGCAGAAAAGGTGAACAGTCCCGCCGTGCGGGATCGGCCCATTTATCTCGATTACCAGGCGACCACGCCGGTCGATCCCCTGGTGGTCGAGGCGATGTTGCCGTACTTAACCCAAAATTTTGGCAATCCTGCCAGTCGGTCCCATAGCTACGGGTGGTCTGCGGAAGAAGCGGTCGAGAATGCGCGCGCCCAGGTGGCCGCCGCCATCCACGCCGACCCCAAGGAGATCGTCTGGACCTCGGGCGCTACCGAAGCCAGCAACCTAGGCATCAAGGGTGCGGCGCACTTCTATTCTGGCAAGGGTAAGCATCTGATTACCTTGCGCACGGAACACAAGGCCACTCTCGATACCTTTCGCCAGTTGGAGCGCGAGGGCTTCGAATGCACCTACCTCGAAGTGCAAGAGAATGGGCTGATCGATCTCGATGCCTTCCGCGCCGCGTTACGCCCAGACACCATTCTTGCCTCGGTGCTCTTCGTCAACAACGAAATCGGCGTCATCCAGCCCATGGAAGAGATTGGTAAGATGCTGCGCGAGCACAAGGTTCTCTTTCATGTCGATGCGGTGCAGGCCCTGGGCAAGGTGCCGGTCGACGTCGAGGCCATCCATGCCGACCTGATGAGCCTTTCCGGGCACAAGATGTACGGCCCCAAGGGCATCGGTGCCCTCTACGTGCGGCGCAAGCCGCGGGTGCGCATCGAAGCGCAGATCCATGGTGGTGGCCACGAGCGCGGTATGCGTTCGGGTACCTTGCCAACGCACCAGATTGTTGGCATGGGGGCTGCGGCGGAGCTTGCCGTGCAAAGCATGGAAAGCGACTCCCGGCGTATTCGTCAGCTGCGCGATCGTTTGCTCAAGGGCATCATGAGCCGGGTCGAAGAGGTCTACATCAACGGCGACATGGAGCACCGGGTGCCCCATAACCTCAACCTGAGCTTTGCCTTTGTGGAGGGCGAGTCGCTGATCATGGCGCTCAAGGGCATTGCCGTGTCGAGCGGTTCGGCCTGCACCTCGGCCAGTCTCGAACCCTCTTACGTTTTGCGCGCCTTGGGTAAGTCCGACGAACTGGCGCATAGTTCCATCCGCTTCGGTATTGGACGCTACACCACCGAAGAGGAAATCGATGAGACCATCGAATTGGTGGCCTCGAAAGTGGGCAAATTGCGGGAGTTGTCCCCCCTCTGGGAAATGCATCTCGAGGGAATCGACCTCAACTCCGTGCAGTGGGCGGCACACTGATTCCAGACAACAGGAGATACATCATGGCATACAGCGAAAAAGTCATCGATCACTACGAGAATCCCCGCAATGTGGGTGGTTTTACCAAGGAAGAGGCGGGGGTGGGCACCGGTATGGTGGGTGCGCCTGCCTGTGGCGACGTGATGCGCCTGCAGATCAAGGTCAATGAGCAGGGCATCATCGAAGATGCCAAATTCAAGACCTACGGTTGTGGCTCTGCTATTGCGTCCAGCTCTTTGGTAACGGAGTGGGTCAAGGGTAAGTCGCTCGACGAAGCAATGCAGATCAAGAACAGCCAGATTGCCGAGGAGCTCGAACTGCCCCCGGTTAAGATCCACTGTTCGGTGCTGGCAGAGGATGCCATCAAGGCTGCCATTGAGGACTATCGCCAGAAGTCCGGCGCGGTATCAGCTGTCGAGACCCACTGAGGGCGCGACTATGGCACTGAGCATGACTCCGGCAGCGGCCCGGCAGGTACGCAAAAGCATCGAAAAGCGGGGTAAGGGCCAGGGCATCCGTATTGGCGTAAAAACCAGCGGCTGCTCGGGTCTGTCTTATGTCATGGAGTTTGTTGACGAGCCCCAAACAGAAGACTTGGTCTTTGCCCAGGAAGATGTCCGTATTTTTGTCGATCCCAAGAGCATGCTGTATTTGGACGGCACGGAGCTGGATTTTACCCGTGAAGGGCTGAACGAGGGATTTCGCTTCAATAACCCCAACGTCAAAGACAGTTGCGGTTGCGGCGAAAGCTTTACCGTATAAGATGTCGAGCTGTCCTTCCTGTCGGGCATCGCTGCTGCCGGGGGCGGCCACTTGCCCGCACTGTGGGGCCCTGCAGCCCTTCGACCCCGCCCTCTCACTCTTTGCGGTATTGGGCCTTGCGGCAGGTTTTTCTCTCGATCCAGCGGAGTTACGCAAGCGGGTTCTCGAGCGGCAACAGTTGCTCCACCCCGATCGTTTTGCCCAAGCCGATAGCGCCCAGCAGCGTCAGTCGTTGGAGTGGAGTACCCGCATCAACGAGGCGCAGGCAGTCCTGGGCGACCCCTTGCGGCGTGCCGACTACCTTTTTCTGCAGCGCTTTGGCCATTCGGCCTTGGGCGAGGAGATGGGCAGCCTGCGTGATCCCGAGCTCCTGCTGCGCGAGATGGAGCGGCGCGAGGCGTTGGAGGATGCCGTGGCTATTCGCGATCAGGCGCAGCTCGATCGCTTGCGTGCCGAGGCAAATACCGAAGAACAGGAATTGACGGAGCGGATGGCGGCGGCCTTTGCCGCTCCCCAGGAAGCGCAGATTGCCCGCCTCTTGCAGGAGTGGCAGTATCTGCGCAAATTTCTCGCAGAAATCGATGCAAACGAGGAACGGTGGGATTACGCCTGAGCCCCCACGGTTCGCGTTGAGGAGCTGGAATGGCGTTGTTGCAAATTGCCGAGCCGGGGCAGTCTACTGCCCCGCATGAGCATCGGCTAGTCGTTGGCATCGACCTGGGTACCACGCATTCCCTCGTGGCGACCTTGCGCTCGGGGGTGCCGGAGGTCTTGCGCGATGAGCAAGACCGCTACCTGTTGCCCTCGGTGGTGCAATACCGAGCCGACGGAAGCCTTTCGGTGGGCGAGGAGGCGCGCGCCAGCGCCGCACAAGACCCCCACAACACCATAGCCTCGGTCAAACGGCTCATGGGTCGAGGACCAGAAGACCTCCAAACTCTTGCCGGCGAGCTGCCCTATCGTCTTGCGGCCAGCGATGGGATGCTGCGGCTGCAAACCGTCCAGGGAGAAAAAAGCCCAGTCGAGGTATCGGCAGAAATCCTCAAGGTGTTGCGCGAGCGGGCCGAGGCATCCTTGGGCGGGAAGCTTATGGGTGCGGTCATTACCGTACCGGCGTACTTCGATGACGCCCAGCGACAGGCCACCAAAGATGCCGCCCGCCTAGCCGACATCAAGGTGTTGCGCCTGCTCGCCGAGCCGACCGCAGCGGCGGTGGCCTACGGGCTGGACAAAGGGGCTGAGGGGCTCTACGCGATTTATGACCTTGGCGGTGGGACCTTCGATCTCTCGCTACTGCGGTTACAGAAGGGCGTCTTTGAGGTCCTGGCAACGGCTGGTGACGCTGCCCTTGGTGGCGACGACATGGACCGCTGCATTGCCGAGCAGATGCTGGCGCAGTTGGCAGACCGGGCGCCCAGTAGCCCGAGCTGGCAGCGGCAGGTGTTGTTGGCTGCCCGTGTCATCAAGGAGCGGCTGAGCGACGCCGAAGAAGCAAGCGTCGAGTTACAATTGCCCGACGGCGCAAAACTGGATTGGCACCTGCGCCGGGACGAGCTGGAAAGCTGGATTGCGCCGGTAATCCAGCGCAGTTTTGCCCCTTGTCGTCGAGCCTTACGCGATGCCAAGGTGCGTCCGGAGCAAATCCAGGGGGTGGTTCTGGTGGGCGGCGCCACGCGCGTCCCCCTCTTGCGGCGCATGGTGCACGAATTCTTCGGTCAGGAGCCCTTGGCGGACATCGATCCCGACCAGGTGGTAGCCCTCGGCGCCGCGATTCAGGCCGACGCCTTGGCCGGCAACCAGCAGGGCGACCTACTGCTCATGGATGTGCTGCCGCTCTCCCTGGGTCTGGAAACCATGGGTGGCTTAGTGGAGAAAATCATTCCCCGCAATACCCCCATCCCCGTTGCCAAGGCGCAGGAATTCACCACCTTCAAGGATGGCCAGAGCGCCATGAGCATCCATGTGCTGCAAGGAGAACGCGATCAGGTGGTCGATAACCGCTCCCTTGCGCGTTTCACCTTGCGCGGCATTCCGCCGATGGTGGCAGGGGCAGCGCGTATCCGCGTCACTTTTCAGGTGGATGCCGATGGGCTCCTCGCTGTGAGCGCGGAAGAGACCAGCACCGGCGTGCGCGCCGAGGTGCAGGTCAAGCCTTCTTATGGCCTCGACGACGCAGAAATCACCCGCATGCTGCGCGAGGCCCTCGAACATGGCAAGGAAGATGTGGAGGCTCGCCGCCTGGCGGAAGCGCGGGTAGAGGCGGAGCGGGTGCGCGAGGCCCTCGATGCCGCTCTGGCCAAGGATGCTGCCCTGCTGGATGCGCCAGAGCGGGCCGGGGTCGATGCCGCGCGCGCGCGGCTCTTGCAGGCCTTGGCGGGCAATTCGGTGGAGGCGCTCAAGGGTGCAGCCGAGGCAGTGGAAAAGGCGGCTGAGGTTTTGGTCGAACGGCGAATGAATCAGGCGGTGCGCACGGCAATGGCCGGGCACTCCATCGATGAATGGAGCGACAAATGACCAAAATACGCTTTTTACCTCATGCAGATGTCTGTCCCGAGGGCGCCGAGATCGAGGCGGAACCGGGAGAGACGATCATTGCCGCGGCGCTGCGCAACGGTATCCCCATTGAGCATGCCTGCGAGATGTCCTGCGCCTGCACCACCTGCCATGTCGTTCTCCGTGCCGGCTTCGACAGCCTCGAACCCGCCGAGGAAAAGGAGGAGGACTTGCTCGACCG
>JAWNZB010000116.1:0-5280 GCA_038447835.1 Candidatus Igneacidithiobacillus chanchocoensis
ATGCGGGTGCAGCCGGCAAGCCGCAGCGCATGGGAGTAAAGCGGAAATCTCCAGCGGGTCCTGCTGGTGAAGAGCGGCGACCGCCGCGTCCGACAACACGTAAACGCGAACGGCGGACATAAAAATACCGGCTCAGAAACCCGGGCCGGTAAGTGTTTTCCCCGCAAGGGGGAGGGTGGCAATTGCCACCCTGCGCGGACGAATTACGCCCGACGGACCTTCTCGGCCTGTAGACCCTTGGGACCACGCGTCACTTCGAAGTTGACGCGCTCGCCTTCGGCAAGAGTCTTGAATCCAGAACCTTCAATGGCGGAGTGATGCACGAATACATCTTCCTTGCCATCTTCCGGCGTAATGAAACCAAACCCCTTGCTGTCGTTAAACCACTTTACCGTACCAACCGCCATGTTACACCCCAAATAAAAAAATTGCCGAACTGGCATTTTTGAGTATAGGCCTTTTAGCCATGAATGCAAGGCACAAATTTCTGCAGGTTGCTCGTGCGCCAGATGCAGAAATCGAGCAATGCGGCGGCTTTCTCAGCCTTGCGACGGAATGTTTCCTGGCAGTTCGTCCCAGAGAAGAATGCTATATTTTCGCTGCACCAAACCGGGGTTCGTCGAGACGGTCACCGACTCCTCCGTTTCCGCGCTTACGGGAATCACGCCGCGATGGAGAATTCCGGGGATTCCGGCACTTGCCGCTGGGACGGGTGCCGACTTTCCCACGGAACCCAAACGACGATAACTGGTGCTGCTCTGTCGCGAAGACTGTTGCATGGCTTGCTCCTGATATCTCGGGTCATCCTCCCGGAAAACCCGCTGATCCGCACTTCACCTACGACACCTGGCAGCTCGATCCCGTCAACCTGTGCCAAGGAGTCCTATGCAATGTAAATTATACGATACAATATAAAAATCAACTGTAATTTATTTGTTACATTGTGGGGAGGGTAGCGACGGCCGGTCAGGGTACGGCCAAAGCGGGAGAGGCCCGCTAAAGCAGCAGGAAAAGAACCGGGTGAAGAGGGAGGGGGGTGGGCGGCGATGCCCGCAGGGCTAGCGCTCGCGCTGTGCCGGCGGGACGATGCCGTGCTTTTCCATCAAGCGGTACAGGGATACTCGGGAGATTTGTAACATTTCGGCGGCACGGGTGATGCTGCCGCCGTTGCGAGCCAGAGCGGTTTTGATGGCCTCCCGTTCTGCTTGATCACGAGCATCGCTCAAGGTGATCCATTCGGCAGGCTCACTGTTCCGCTCGAGGCCAAGATCCTCAGGAGAGATCAAAATCCGATCACAGACCACCATGGCGCGGCGGACGCGATTGATCAACTCGCGCACATTCCCCGGCCAGGAGTACTCGTCCATGATCATGAGAGCATCGTCGGTAAAGCCCTTGATGCGTTGGCCGCGGTCATCCGCCGCCCGCTGAAAGAAGTACTGGGCAAGTAAGCGCACGTCGCCACTGCGTTCGCGCAGAGGCGGTATATGAATATTCAGGATGTTTAGGCGATTGAAAAGATCGTTGCGAAAGGTTCCCGCCTCCACGGCGGCCTCGAGCTGGGTATCGCAGGAGGCGAGAATGCGCACGTCGACCCGGCGCTTCTCTTTGCTGCCCAAGCGTCGCAAGGTTTGGTCCTGCAAAAACTGCAGCAGCTCATCTTGCAGGGCGAGAGAAAGGCCATGCACTTCGTCGAGAAACAGGGTGCCGCCATCGGCATTTTCGAGCCCGCCCACCTTCTTGCTCAAGGCGCCCGAAAATGCCCCTTTTTCATGACCGAAGAGCTCCGAGCGCAGAAGCTCGTCGGGCAAGGCAATGCAGTTGACGGAAACAAAGGCGCTATCGCAACGAAAGGAGCGCTCATGGATGGCGCGCGCGGCCATTTCCTTGCCAGTGCCACTTTCACCAAGAATCAGCACCGGGGCATCGAGGGCAGCGAGCTTACGGATTTTTTGGTAGACATCCTGCATGCACTCACTCGCCCCGACCATGTGCTCGGCGCGTGGATTCAGTTCCGCTGGTCCTGAGGTGTAAAGGACGTCGCGACTGATTTGCGCCATACCGGCGGCATGGCCAAGCATTACCAGGAGTCGTTCGGGATCGATGGGGATGGTGTGGTAGTCGTAGAAGGCACTGCCAATGAGTTGACGTACCGTGCTGTTTGCCAAAGAGTCTTTGTCGACCAGGGCGAGCCAACGCACGCCCTCGCTTTGGGCAATGGCCTGCAAAACGCGACTCTGTTGTCGTGGCAAATCGAGGCCATCAAAGACCAAAATGCCGACCACTGGCCGCGTTTTGCGCAATTCGTCAGCGATGTCGTCGAGGCGCTGCACCCCATGCAAGATCCAACCCCGTTGCGAAAGGTGCGATTCTGCGGTGTCGATCACCTGATCGGGGCCGCAGTAGAGTATGGATCTTTGGACCTCGCTTGCCTGAACTCTGCCCTTCTCTAGCACTGGCACCTGTTTCCCTCGCAACGCTACTCTTTTTCGTAAGAGTAACATTTCTTTTACACTTGCACTACGTTTCACGCGCTTTTTTAAAAATTTTGCGGGTCGACGTCAATACCCCAACGCACCCGACGTGCCGCAGGGAGGGAGGCAATCTGCTCGCGGGCGCTGGCCAGGGCGCGATGCAGCTGGACGCGACTGTCGCTTTCCAGCCAGAGATAAGCACGGTAGAAGCCGGCACGACGCTCGAGCAGCGCCGGCAGGGGGCCGGTATAGTGCAGATCCCGCACATACTGGCGCGCGGCTTGCAGAAAGGCCTGCACTCGTTCCATCTGCTGCGCCTCGGCTTGGAGCAGGGCGATGGCTTTGAAGGGGGGCAGACCGGCGGCTTGTCGCTCCTGCAGCAGGCGTTCCGCCGCTTTGCCGTAGTCGCCACTCTGCAACTCTTGCAGTAGCGGATGCTCGGGCAGATAGCTCTGCAGCAGTACCCGGCCCGGGGCATCACCGCGGCCGGCGCGGCCGGCTACCTGAATGACGGTTTGCGCTAGCCGCTCGCTGGCGCGAAAGTCGGCACTGTAGAGGCCTTGGTCCACATCGACAATGCCCACTAGGGTAACATCAGGAAAATGATGTCCCTTGCTGAGCATCTGCGTGCCCAACAGAATTGCCGGACGCGTGTTTTGGATGGCGCGCAGGCGCTCGGCAAGTTGACGGGAGCTGTGCACTTCGTCGCGGTCGACGCGGAGTAGGGGGATATCGGGAAAGCGCTCGCGCAGCAGCTGTTCCAGCCCTTCGGTGCCCACCCCAATGCCGTGGATTTCCTTCGCTCCGCACTGGGGGCAGTGCTCCGGCACGTTACTTTCCCAGCCGCAGTGATGACAGCGTAGACGCCCCAGGCGGCGATGCCAGGTGAGCGCGGCGCTGCAGCGCCGACAGTGGGGGATGTGGCCACACTCTCGGCAGAGCAGGGCCGGCGCATAGCCACGGCGATTGAGAAAGAAAAGAACCTGCTGTCCGGCCGCGAGCTGGGTAGCTGCGGCCTGTAAGAGGTCGGGGTCGAGGCCGGTAAGCAGGCGCTTGCGCCGCAGGGGTAGGATTTCGATGCGCGGCGGTGTGTGGGCGGTGGCGCGCTGGCGCAGGCGTAGATCGGTAAAGCGCCCGGCGGCGCGATTGTGCAAGCTTTCCAACGCCGGAGTTGCGGAGCCGAGGACGATGGGGACCCGTTCCAGCTGCGCGCGGCGCAGAGCCAGATCGCGGGCGGAATAGAGCCAGCCGCTCTGCTGTTTGTAGGAGGGATCGTGTTCCTCGTCGATGACGAACAGCCCCGGACGTGCCAAGGGTACGAAGAGTGCCGAACGCGTACCCAGAAGGATGGAGATTTTGCCTTCGCGCGCCTGGGTCCAGACTCGCAGTCTTTCGCTGTCGCCTTGTCCAGAGTGGTAGATCGCTACCCGCTGGGCGCTGAAGCGTGCCGCGCAACGGCGCAGGGTCTGCTCGACCAAGCCGATTTCGGGCACGAGAAAAAGCACTTGGCGTCCGCTAGCGATGTGCTCCTCCATCGCCTGCAAATAGACCTCGGTCTTGCCGCTACCGGTTACCCCATCTAAGAGAAAGGCCTGGAATCCCTGTGCTTGGCGCAGCGCCTCGACCGCCGCGGCCTGTTCGCCTTCGAGCCGCGGTCCGGGGGGGAGCAGACTCGTTACTTTCGTTGTCGGCTCGACCCAGCCGGCAGCCTGAAATTGGCGCAGACGTTGGCGGTCAGCGCTGTCGAGGCTGCTGTTCTCGATGACCCCGGCGTACAGCTGTTGCGCTAAGGCACGCTGACGGGGGCCCAGACCCCGGGTGGGTAAGGCGACATCGGCGCGCCACCGCCACGCCTGGGGCTCCAGAATGGGTACGGGGTGTCCCTGACAGAGCCGAGTAGGCAGGGCTGTCGCCCAAACGGCTCCCAAGGGATAGTGGTAATAGTCACTGCCAAATTGCAAAAGTTGGATGAGGCTTGCCGGTAGCAAGGGTGCGCTATCGAGGATAGCAGTAACACTTTTGATCGCAACATCCTGGGGGCAAGGGGCGGCGGCGGCGACAATGGCGACGCGCTCACCGCGTCCAAACGGGACGCGGACCCGGCAGCCGGGGAGGGGCAGGGGGAGCGCGCAGCGATAGCTGAAACGCTGGGGCAGCGGGCTGAAGACCACGACTTCGAGGCAGGATTCTTCACTGGCCATGAGTTGCCCACAAATTCTGTGGATAAGTCTGTGAGTGGATTGGGTTGAACTGCGAAAAGGTTCTGAGTGGACAGCGTTTTTTCTCCATGCCTAAAAAGTAGGCATTTTTAAGTTCTTGTTTTTTATTTAATTTTTGCATTCCCATCCTAAGCCGTTGATTCCTGTCGTCTGCCGGCCGGGCCCAGCAAGACTGTGTATAAGTGATTACCCATTCTCGCTTCAGGCATGCCCCAAACTGGCGACCAAACCCCAGAAAATCCAGAGTCCTACCCAATTGCTATGCAGAAAGGCGCGAAAGGCGCGGTCGCGGTCGCCGTCGAGGAGGCTCTGCTGGTAGAGGAAGAGACCAGCGGCGCCAAGCAGGCTAAACCAGTACGGCCAGGAAAGCTGCAGGGTATGACCGATGGCGGCAAGGATGCCGAGCATGACGATTTCGAGCAGCAAAATGGCCAGCCAGTCGAAGCGCCCAAAGAGGATGGCGGTAGAACGGATGCCGGCACGCAGGTCATCGGGGCGGTCGGCCATGGCATAGGCGGTGTCGTAGGCAATCACCCAGCAGGCATTGGCGAGCATCAGGTACCAGGCGAGGGCGGGCACGGGATCCT
>JAWNZB010000117.1:0-5248 GCA_038447835.1 Candidatus Igneacidithiobacillus chanchocoensis
GACTCTGCAGCCAAGGTCATCAGGTGCGCATTGTTACCCGTAATCGCGAACGCCATCGAGAAGACCTCCTCGTGCTGCCCGGCTTGGAGCTGGTGCAAGCCAATATTCATGATCCCATCGAACTCGAACGACAGTTGGCAGATCGGGACGTCGTCATCAACCTAGTTGGCATACTGCACGAGCGACGGCCGGGACGCAGCGATCTACCCTCGGCCCGCCATGGCGATTTCGAAAAGAATCACATCGAACTGCCGCGCTTAGTGGCCAACACCTGCGCTCGCCTCGGGGTACCGCGTCTGCTGCACATGAGCGCCCTTGGCGCCAATCCTGTGGGTCCAAGCGGCTACCTCCGTTCCAAGGGCATTGGCGAGGAAATCGTGCGCCAGTCTGGCGAAAATAGCGCCGCCCTCGGCCATTTTACCTACCTCAATGGCCCCAAACTACTGTGGGGACGAGGTCTGCACGTTACCAGTTTTCGCCCCTCGGTGATTTTTGGCGATGGCGACAGCTTCTTCAATCAATTTGCCAAGCTGCTGCGCTCGGTGCCGTTGGTAATTCCCTTGGCCAAAGCACAGGCCAAACTGCAGCCGGTCTGGGTGGAGGATGTGGTGAGCGCCTTTGTACAAGCCATGGATGATCCCAAAACCTACAGCAAGGCCTACGACCTCTGCGGACCCAAGGTCTACACCCTGGCCGAAATACTGCGCTATACCCAGGGCCTAGTTGGCAAACACCAAGCCATCATTCCCCTCTGCGATCTTTTGGCCACGGCGCAAGCCATGGTCTTTGAGCGACTCCCGGGAAAGATCATTACCCGCGACAATCTGCGCTCTTTGTCGGTAGATAACGTTTGCACCCGCAATGATCTCTTGCAGGTTTTTGGCATTGAGGCGAGTTCGATGGAAAGCATCGTGCCGGAATACATTGGCGGTGGACGGGCGGGGCATTTGGCGCAGATACGCAACCGCCGCGCCGGCAGCGCCTGAGGTAATTAGTGCGAGGTGGGGAGGGGAAACTGACGTTGCAGACGCTCGCGACTGTCGGCGTCTAACTCCAAAAGTACGGCATCGAGGCCAGCACGGGCACGAGCGTCTCCTTGCAGGGCGGCAAGGCGGAAAAGCTCGTAGGCATAGTCGAGACTACGCTCCACCCCCTGCCCTTGGTAGAAAAGCAGTCCGAGATTGAACTGTGCCGGTGCATCGCCCTGATCGGCGGCGGCACTATACCAGCGGGCCGCCTCGACAAAGTCTTGCGGTACCCCCTGCCCCTCTGCATGGCGCACACCCATATTGAACTGCGCTACCGGATCACCCTCCTGCGCCAAGCGACGCAAGGTCTCCAGCTCGTCGCGCAGGCCGGCCATCGCCATTAGATCTACATGCTTTTCTGCCATGGCAGTAGGGTACTAGAGCAAACCCCAGGCCGCCAGTTTTTCTGGCTCATGTTGTGACCAGACGGCGCGGTGCAGGGTGAGCATGGCTTGGCGATCGCTGAGCAAAATGTTGCGCTCGCGCTGGCTCAAGCCCTCCGGCCCCAAGGTCAGGGCCTTGTTGCAGAGAGCGGCGGTTACCCCCCAGAGCTTGGCACGGTCACGCTGCAAGGCAGCGTGCACGGCGTTGAACTGCGGGTTGACCACCGTTGCGACGAAGGCGTCGCCTGCCATGTGCGGTAGAAAATCGACATACTCCGGGGCGAGCTCGCGCAGTTCCCGCGGCACCTGAATTTCTTCGGGGATCAGAAACAAGCGGTGCCGACGCGCCCACAAGCCCCAGGAACTGCGACTACTGAATACGGCAATCGGCACCGACAGAGCCAAACCCAGGAAAATAGGCAATAGCCAAGCAAAATGCCAAAAGCCCAGGAAGGGCTGCGCGCCAAAGAGAAAGAGGCAACCGACGAAGCTCGAGGGGCCGAAATTACGCAGAGCCACTGACCACGGGGTTTCCTGGTCCGCGCGCACCTGGGCACCCCATTTCACCCCGCGTCCGGCCAGGGTCTGCAGGACGAAGAGGCTGTGAAAGACCATCCGCACCGGCGCCAGAATGATGGCAAAGAGGCTTTCCAGCAGCACCCCGGCAAGCAGGGCAAGCGTGCCGCCAAAATAGCGCGCCTGCCCCGACCAGTGTACCCACAGCACCGCCAAAAACTTGGGGCCGAGCAGAAAGGTCAAGGTGATGGCAAAGAGCCAGATCGGCAGCGGATTATCTAAGCCATAATGGAACATACTCATGTCATTGCTGGCACTGTCATGGTTCCAGAACAGAAAGCCGGAAATAGCCCCCAAGACCAAGAACAAGCCCCAAAGCGGCGCTGCCAAAAAGGACATGGCGCCATTGATGAAGAGAAAGCGATGGGCGGAGCGCAGGCCATCTGCTGCCAAAAGCCGCAGGTGCTGCAGATTGCCCTGCGCCCAGCGGCGATCGCGCTTGAGATCATCGATGAGGGTGGGCGGCGACTCCTCCCAGCTGCCGCCCAAGTCAGGCAGGAACCAGACCTCCCAGCCGGCCCGCGCCATCAGTGCCGCCTCGACGAAATCATGGCTAAGCAGCTGCCCGCCCAAGGGCGCACGCCCGGGTAAGATGGGCAAGGCGCAATGCTCGGTGAAGGGCGCAACCCGCAGCATGGCGTTATGGCCAATGAAATGCCCGTCTCCCAGCTGCCAGAAACGCAGGCCGGCGCTAAACAAGGGGCCATAGAGGCGCTGGGAAAACTGCTGCACCCGCGCATACAGGGTAGAACGATTGACCGATACCGGCTGGGTTTGCAGAATCCCGACCTGGGGATTGCCTTCCATGATTTGCAACAGGCGATAGAGCGTGTCGCCGCTCATCACGCTGTCGGCATCAAGCACGACCATATACTCGTAGTGATTACCCCAACGCCGGCAAAAATCTGCCACATTGCCGCTCTTGGCGTGGTTGTTGACCGGGCGACGGCGGTAGTGGATGCGACCAAAGGCGTTGAGTTCCTCACAAAGGCTCGCCCAGGCCAGTTCTTCCACAATCCAGGCTTGGGGATCACGACTGTCGCTGAGCAGAAAAAAATCGAAATATTCGAGTTTGCCGATGCGCTGCAAGGATCGGTAGCAGGCCTGGAGGCCAGCAATAGTACGCGCCGCCTCCTCATTGTAAATGGGCATGATAATGGCAACCCGCGCATCCTCTCGCGGAGTAATGCGAAACTGCTCGGGATCGCTGTCGCCCAACCGTGCCGGCCCCCGCATCATCACCCAAAAACCGGCCAAAGCAGTCCAAAAACCGGCAGAAATCCAAGCAAAAAGGAGAACAAAGATGCCGAGGGTGAGGATCTCCAGCCACAGCGGTTGCGATAGGGCTAACTCATGCTGCAGCAATACCCCCAAGGCTGCGGCCGGAATGATGATCTGTACCGTCAGCCAGCGCCGGCGCCCCTGACTGAGGGTCTCCCAGATCCGCGACGGCTGTTGTTTCACTGCGCGTTACCGAAAAAGGGCACCAAGCGCCGACGCTGATTCCAGAATTGGCGCAGGCTGTGCGCCTGCCGCTGCAAAAAGGCCGAGAACGAGCGCTGCATGGGGAGAGACGCCATGGACTGGCGCTGCACCAGCAACTGATGGCCACGCAACCAGCGACTCGGTTGATCGATCTCGACGGGCAGGACCGAACGCAAAGTCAACGCCAGGCGCGCCTCCCACTCATCGCCGCGATGCAGAGTGGCAATACGATTCTGCAGGGTAGCAAAAAGACGAGCGCTACGCTGCGCCGGATCGATCTGATCGAGGCGCCGCAATTGCAAGGCGAGTTCGGCACGCAGCCAGAGCCGCTGCGCGTCGTCAAAGGGCAGGCTCGCCAGATAAGCATCCATGCGGGCGAGGAGTATGACGTCTTCCGCAGGCACGGACTCCACTTCCAAAACGGTAAAATTCTCCGTTACCGGACCCGATTGCCATTGATCAACAAACATCAGCGACCTCCTTCAGCAGGTTGCAAGAGGAAGGTCCAGGTATCGGTCATCACCTGGCCGTCCAAAGTAAGATAAGCGCGCAAATTACTGGGGGTATTGGCGGCGGTTTGCACCTCGGCGCTGAGACGCCAGAAATGCCCATTGGGGGAAAATTGCACTTGTTGATCATGCACCTGCGCCCCGTCGGCGGCACTGAAATGCGCCTGCACCGCCATCGTCTCCGGCAGCTTGGCAAGGGCGCCATCCGCAAAGTCGACAACCACATGCTGCCACTTGGGGTCTTTGGTATCGTAGCCGAGGTAGGTGGCAGTCGGATGCGCCAGCGGAATCAGCCCGTGCTGACTGTTAAAGAAGCGCAGCTGATACGCGTAATGATAGGGCTGCCCGGGCTGCGGCTGCGTCGCCGGAACCCAGAATACATCGATATTGTCCATGTCCGGGTTATTGGTTGGCAACTCGACCAAATGCACCTGTCCCTTGCCCCAATCACCCACCGGGCTTACCCAAACACTCGGGCGCTGCTGATACTGGGTATCGATGCCCTGGTAGGCAGAAAAATCCCGAGGTTGCTGGATGAGACCAAAGCCCTGCGGCTGTTGCATGCTGTAGGTCGTGGTCTGGATCTGCAAAGGATTGTCGAGGGGGCGACTGATCCATTCCCCGTTGCCATTGGCAAGGACGAGCTCACTTGAGTCGTGCTGGGCGGGATGCCAGTCGCCCGCCCGTACTCCCCGCCCGTGACCATGCCAAAACATGCTGGTAAGGGGGGCAAGCTCTAGCACCTGCACCGGCTTGCGCAAATAGATCGTCGATTCGACATCAACGACACAGTCGGTGCCCGGATGGATCACAAAACGATAGGCCCCGGTTACCACAGAACTATCCATCAGGGCGTAGACCGTCATCTCGCTGTTACCGGGCGCCGGCTTCACCAACCAGATATGGGTGTAGTAGGGGAAAATTTCACCAGAGGGCTGGGCAGTGTCGATACCAATCCCACGCGCCGAGGTGCCATAGGTCGCGTCTTTGCCGACGGCACGGAAATACGTAGCACCGAGAAAGGAAATGAATTCGTTGTAGGACGGCGGAGTATTCAGGGGGTAGAGCAGGCGAAAACCGGCATAGCCGAGATCCTGCGGCAAGGAATCGGGATGGAGATCCCCAAAGGTGAAATTTGCGAGACGAAAAGGAATGGGCTTGCTCTGCCCATTTTCGACTACGGAAATTTTCTCGGGCCGCGGAAAATACGATCCGGGCAGGTAGAATTGTGCCTGGAAAGGGCTGTCGCTGTCGGACCAGAGGGGAT
>JAWNZB010000118.1:0-5179 GCA_038447835.1 Candidatus Igneacidithiobacillus chanchocoensis
GCGCAGGTCGTGCACCCGCAGGCTGGCAATGTCCTGCCCGTCTAGGAGGATGCGCCCTCGGCTGGGGGCGTAATGGCGTAATAGTAGGTCGAAGATAGTGCTTTTGCCGGCGCCCGATGCCCCCACCAAGGCGAGGTGCTCGCCGGCGGCAATATCGAGGTCGATGTCTTCGAGGGTGGGGATGTCGCTGCGGCTGGGATAGGAAAAGAATACCCGCTCAAAGCGCAGACTGGCAGCGGTGCTGGCGGCGGGTAAGGGAGCTGCTTGGGTGTTTGCTACTTCTTCCGGTTCTTGCTCAAGCAGGGCAAGGAGGCGCTCGATGGCGCCCAAAAGGCGGCCGAGCTGACCCCAAAGACTCCCCAGAGAGGAGAGGGCAGAAGTAGCAAAGAGGGCGTAGATGAGAAAAGCGCTGAGATCGCCAATGCTGGAACGGTGATGCAGGATGCGCCAGCCGCCGAGGTAGAGCATGCCGGCGAGGAGAAGAAAAATCAGGAAACCGCTGAGCAGAGATGCCCAGGCCTGTACACGAATGCGCCCGCGTACCTGGTCGAGAACGCCTTCGATGCCTTCCTGATAGGTGTTGTTGGCAGCACTTTCGCGGGTGAGGGCCTGCACGGTGCGGATGGCATTGATGCTCTCTTCCGTGTGAGAGGAGAGATCGGCGAGGTAGTCTTGCTCGTTGCGGCTGTACCGGCGCTGCAGGCGTCCCGAGCGCAGGTTGATCCAGAGCAGGGGCGGTACGACGATGACCACAGGCAGAACCAGGAGCGGGGCGGTTACCAGCATCAAAATCAACGACCCAATTAGGGTCAGCCCATGTTGCAAGGCGCCGCCGAGTACCCCGGCTAGGCCGAAGCGGAGAATGGTGACGTCGCTGCTCAGCCGCGAGATGACTTCGCCGGTGCGGAATTTTTCGTAGAATAGGGCCGGTAGATGCAGGGCGTGGGCAAAGACCTTGGCGCGCAGATCCGCAACTACCTTTTGCCCGATCCAGGTGGCGAGGGCCTCGCGGGCGGCGCGGGCGGCGGTGGTGAAGATGCCGAGCAGAAGCAGGCCGACACTGGCAAGGAGCAAGAGGTGGGCGTTATGAAAGCCGTGGTCCAATAGATAGCGGGCACCCTGGGGGAGGGCCAGGGTACCGGCGGCGCTGAGCAGCAGCGCCAAGAGATACAGCAACAGCATCCAGACGTGTGGGCGCAGAAAGGGCAGTAGGGCGGCTAAGGCATGCCAGTTTTTGCTGGTGGGACGTTGCCAGGGGTTGGCGGCCATTGCTGCTCCAAAGCGCGTTGAGTGCGCCATCATAGCCGCTGCTGCAGGTGGGGTGAAATCGGGAACTCGTGGCGGCGAGTCTTGGTCCTAGAGGTACTTGGTGTGGGTTGGATTCGTTGGAGAGCTTTGTATGCAAAAGAAGACTGCAACTTGGATGAAGACTGGTATTCTGGCGGGCGTACTGGCGAGCGTTGCCTTGAGTGGCGCCGCCTTGGCTTCGCCTTTTGTGTTGATCAATGGGCAGAAAGTACCAGCGCATGTGGAGCAGAAGACCATTCACATTCCGGGCGGTATCATTCATATCGAAACGGTGAGCTACGGCAGCGGTCCCCAGGCCAATGTTGCCTATCGTCCCCTCGATGCCGCCCAGGCGCAGGCCCTGATGCAGCAGAACTTGGCGCAGATGCAGGCAATGCAGGTGGCCATGGATCGGCAAATGGCGATGATGCAGCAAATGATGCAGACCGCTTTTGCCATGCCTGGGATACCTATGGCGCAGTCGCCCTTGCAGGTGTTTTTCCCGGTAATTTCTTTGCCGTCGCTGCCGGCGGCGGTACCGCAGCGTCCGGCCCAGCCCGCGGGGGTGGCGCCTTGGCAGCAGGGAATGTATCAGGTGCGCTGGCAGCAGCCCAAGCACCCCGCGGCTACCCCAGCTAATCCGAAAATTCCGCTCTGATTCCTGGCGGGGTTTTAGTCCAGACGGCGCCCTGCGGGGCGCCGTTGTGTTTTAGCGACGTACGACCTTGTCTACCCGCGCCTGATCCCGGGGTTTGATGACGAGGCGGTCGATATTGACATGCTCCGGTAGGCTGAGCACCCAGCGGATGGCCTCGGCAATGTCGTCGGCGCAGAGGGGCGTCATTCCTGCGTAGACGGTCTTTGCGGCCTTGGCATCGCCGGCAAAACGCACCAACGAGAACTCTGTCTCTACCAATCCGGGATCGATTTCGGTAACGCGAATGGGGCGCCCCAGCCACTCCAGGCGCATAGTTTCGCTGAGGGCACGGACGGCGTGCTTGCAGGCCGTGTAGCCGGCGCCGCCGGGGTAGGTCTCCTCGCCGGCCACGGAGCCGATATTGATGACCGTGGCGGCGCTGGATTGCTGCAGCTGCGGCCAGAGGGCACGGGTAACCCGCGCCAGCCCGATAACATTGCTCTGGTACATCTGCAGCCAGTGCTCCTCGTCAAATTCCACCAACGCTTCCTTGCCGAGGGCGCCGCCGGCATTGTTGACCAACACGTCGACGGGACCTGAGATTTGCGCGGCAAAGGCAGCTACCGAGTCGCTCTGGGTCACGTCGAGGGGGAGGGCGGTGCCGCCGTAGCGTTGAGCGAGCTCTTCGAGACGCTCCAGGCGGCGCGCGCCGAGAATGACGTGGTAGCCGGCTTCGCTCAGGCGCTGCACGGTGGCGGCGCCAATGCCGGAAGATGCCCCAGTTACCACAGCAGTTTTTTGCCTCGTCTCCATGCAGCATATACTCCTTGATCGCCACGAAAGTGCTTGGTCTTAGGGTAGTGCAGTGGTCTTGCTACTGCAAAGCCGTGGGCGGATGCGTGGCTGCGTAGTGTGGCGAGAGCGGGGCTGCTGGGCAGGATTTTGTCTGCCCGTGCGCTTGCGCTACCATGCGCGTTTTCCTTTCTCGAAGCGCCGCATGCACTTTGCCCTCTTCTTCCAGGTATTCAATTTTATTGGGATTTTTGTTTTTGCCGTGAGTGGCGCCATGCGTGGCGTGCGGAATGGTCTGGACCTCTTTGGAATCCTCGTGCTGGCGGTGGTAACGGCGGTTTCCGGCGGTATTTTGCGCGATCTGCTCATCGGCGCTATCCCGCCGCAATCCATACAAGATTGGCACGGTATTGCGCTGGCACTGGTAGCCGGGGTGCTGGTGTTTTTCTTTCATCGCGTTTTTGAGCGCTTGCAGTATCCGGTCTTGCTCTTCGATGCCGCCGGCCTTGGCCTCTTTGCGGTAACGGGCACGCAAAAGGCCTTGGATTATGGTCTGGCTCCGGAAATGGCGGTGATTTTGGGGGTAATCAGCGGCATCGGCGGTGGTATGGTGCGCGATGTGTTGAGTGCCCAGGTGCCGGTGGTGCTGCGCGGCGAAATCTATGCCTCGGCGGCTTTGCTCGGTGCCGTTTTGCTTCTTGGTGGCGATTGGTTGCACTTGCCTGCCTGGCTCAGTCTGCTCTTGGGCGCCAGCTGTACCTTCCTCTTGCGTAGTCTGGCGATCTATCGTCGTTGGACCTTGCCCCGCCCACGTTGAGGTCGCGAAGATGGGGCTTGCATTCGCTCCGTTTACTGTATAAAAATACAGTTAACGGAACAGGAGATGCAGGTTGTGGAAGCCCTAACTCGTCGCCAGCAGCAAATTCTTGCGTGGATTCAAGAGCAAATTGCCAAACAGGGGTTGCCGCCTACCCGCGCCGAGTTGCAGGAAGCTTTCCGCTTTCGTTCTCCCAACGCCGCAGAGAGCCATCTACGCACCCTGGCGCGCAAGGGCTACCTACAACTGCAGGAGGGTAGGGCGCGGGGTATCCGCCTAATGAGCGAGCTGGCGGCGGAAATGGGGCTGCCCGTGGTTGGGCGTGTTCCGGCAGGGCAGCCGATTTTGGCAGAGAGTCAGCAGGAAGGGCGTCTACCCATAGATGCGCAGCTCTTTCCCGGTGCCGATTATCTGTTGCGGGTACAGGGCATGAGTATGCGCGATGCCGGCATCCTCGATGGCGATTTATTGGCCGTGCAGCGCGGCAGCGAGGCGCATAACGGGCAGGTGGTAGTGGCGCGGGTGGATGGCGAAGTCACGGTCAAACGCTGGCGTAAAGAAGGACACCAAGTATTTTTGCTCCCGGAAAATCCGGATTTTTCTCCCATAGTAGTCGATTTGCGCAAGCAGGATCTCCGCCTAGAAGGTTTGGTAGTGGGCTTGCTGCGCTTAGGAGGTCTGTGATGAAAACTGCCGTCGAAGAGCTGTTGACCCGTTATCCCCAGCGTCTGTGGCGTGCCCAGGCACAGCAGCCCAGTGGCCCGTTGCAAGACCCCGGTCATGAGGATGTCCGGGACTTGTTGGGCGGCTGGCCGCGGGGAGCGATCACCGAAATCCACAGCCAAGTAGAAGGTATTGGCGAACTGCGTTTGCTCTTGCCCACCATTGCCGCCCTCAGTCAGCAAGAAAAGCGCTGGGTGCTCTGGTGTTTGCCGCCCTATGTTCCCTACGCCCCCGCCCTTGCGGCAGCGGGAGTTCGTCTCGATCGCATGCTCGTGCTCCATCCGCGGCAGCGACAGGATCAGCTCTGGGCCTTAGAGTCTGCCCTGCGTTCTGGCACGTGCAGCGCCGTTTTGGCCTGGCCGCCGGCATTGGAAGAGGGCACGCAACGGCGCCTGCAATTGGCTGCCGAGGCGGGTAATTGCATGGGATTCTTCTTTTTCCGCGACCGCCAGAGTGCGCGCAGCACGGCCGCCCTACGGCTGCGTCTGCAACCGGCGGGAGAGCAAGTGCGCATGCAGGTAGAAAAACGCCGGGGAGCAAGCCTGCCTGCAGCTGCCAATCTGGAGCTGCCGCTGGCCATTTGAGTGGGATGTCATGGGGGAGGAATGGCTGGCGGTTGTTTTTCCCGCCCTGGCGGCCGAGCTCTGGAATCTGGACGGGCGCTGGCCAGGGGTATGGATTGCCGATGCCCGACAGCGGGTGTGGCAGATGGACGCGGGGGCGGCGCGGCGTGGTGTGCAGCTAGGCATGAGTGCTGCTCAGGCGCGGGCGCTGGCTCCCGATTTGCGCGCGGTGCGGCGCGATCCTGCGCAGGAAAGCAATCTTCTCGATCGCTGTGCGCAGCTCTTGTATGCCTGGGGGCCCAAGGTGGTGGCGCTGTACAAGATGATCACGCCTCCGCTGCGCCGGCAGGACCAGGCGGC
>JAWNZB010000021.1:0-26355 GCA_038447835.1 Candidatus Igneacidithiobacillus chanchocoensis
TCGGTGAGTGGGTAGCCACCCACCCAAAGGGGATGAAAGACATGAAACTTCTGGGTGGGGGCAACACTGCCGCTGGCAAGGGCGGCGGCAATGGCAAAGGGTTTCATTACCGAGCCCGGCTCAAAGGCCTGATGCACCGCATTGTTGACGTAATCGGCCGGGGAACGGCAGGCGCCGGACTGGTTGGGGTTGCAACTGGGGGCGCTGACCATGGCCAGGATGGCACCGGTATGCACGTTCATCAGCACTGCCGAGCCATCCTGGGCGTGGAAATGGCGGAGGGAACGAATCAGGGCCATGTAAGCCCAGTACTGCATCTGCGGTTCGATGCTGAGATGAATGGCATGACCGGGCCGGGATAGGCGCCCAACCTTGAGCACCTGCACGACCTGTCCGCGGCCATCGTAGACGGCCTGCTCGCTGCCCGGGTGGGCTGCGAGCCAGCTGTTATAGCTCAGTTCCATGCCCGTGGCGCCACGGTGGGCTTGATCGACGAGGCCAATGAGGGGAGTGGTTGCGGCCCCGAGGGGGAAATATGTTCGCGAGCTTGGCAAGACCCCTACCCCCGGAATATGTAGAGCGCGGACTGCCGCGCCCACGCCAGGAGGTTGCTGCCGTGCCAGATAGGCAAAATCCGCCCCGCCGCTGGCTAGGCGTTGCCCCAGCTCGACTACCGATATCCCCAGCGCTTGCGCCAGACGCGGCCACTGGGACTGGTACTTGCCAAGAATTCTCGGATCGCCCCAGATGGTGCTGGCCGCGGTATTGACCGCAAGCGGCAGGCCGTTGGCGGCAAAAATCACCCCCCGCTGCGCCGGTAGGGGGCGAGCGTGCAGGTAGCGCATTTGTCCCTGGGCACGCAGATGCTGCACCTGCAGCACCTGCACCTGCACATCGCGCGCAAGGATTGCTAAAAAGCCGAGGACGAAGACCCCGGCCAACCAGCGCGGCCGCGCCCGCGGTAGGGCGCGAAAAGGGCGCTGGGGCGTGCTCATGCGTTGCCGCTGGCGCGATAGACAAAGTCGACGCGCTGATTGCGGTGCCAGCAGGCAGCGGTATTTGCAGAGCAGAGCAAATTATCTTTGCCAAAGGAAACGGTGCTGATGCGGCGGGCGGGAACGCCGTCGGCAATCAGCAATTCTTTGATGGCGTGGGCGCGCCACTCGCCCAGCGCAAGATTGTATTCCTGGGTGCCCGGCTGCGAGCAGTTCCCCTCCAGGCGTACATGCAGATTCGGAAAGCGCAGCAAAAAGCGCGCATTTTCGGCGGTGATGTGCCGGGCATGGGCACTGACCTGAAAACTATTCTGGGCAAAATGCACGCGTAGGTGGCGGGGCAGGGCCGCGAGCTCCGCCGCCGACAGGTTCTCGTTCTGCCCACCGAGCGGCCCGTAAGAAAGGTTCCGTCCGGCCTCGTTACTGGGGGCGAGGGCGTTTTCGGTGCTGCTCGGCGCGCTGCTGCTGGTACTGGGGACGGATGCCTGAGTGGGCGGGGCAACCTTTTGTGCGCAGGCGCTGAGCAGGAGGCTCGCGGCAAGGACGAAAAGGGGGTAGCGCAAGGCGCGCAGGGAAGGTGTCAGAGAAGATTGCTGCGGCATGGTGGGTATCCTTTTGTTTCGCGGTATACCCCCTCTGACCAGCAAGGCTCTCTACAGTTCGCTTCCGCCCTCGCTATCGATTTTTGCGAACAGATCGTAGGTATCGGCGGCGGTGATGGTGGCCAAGACGCGCTCGCCAACGCGATGGCCCCGCGCCTGGTCGAGGTGGACGACACCATCGATTTCCGGGGCATCGCTGGCACTGCGGCCAACGGCTTTGCCATTCGCGTGGACCTCGTCGAGGAGGATTTCGCGCCGTCGACCCAGCCAACGGCGCAGGCGAGTAGCGCTGACCTCCTGCTGTACCGCCATGAAGCGCTCCCGACGTTCTTCTCGCACGGCCTCGGGCAGGGCACCCGGCAGGGCATTGGCAGACGCACCCTCGACCGGCGAATAGGCAAAGCAGCCAACGCGATCGAGCTCGGCGCTGCGAATGAAGTCGAGTAGTTCGGAAAACTCTGCCTCGGTCTCGCCGGGAAAGCCGACGATGAAGGTGCTGCGCAGGGTGAGATCCGGTACCTCTCGCCGCCATTGCGCAATGCGGTCTAGGGTACGATCTGCCGCCGCCGGGCGCCGCATGGCGCGGAGAATGCGCGGACTGCCGTGCTGCAGGGGTACGTCGAGGTAGGGGAGGATTTTGTCCGCGGCCATCAAGGGCAGGAGCTCGTCGATGTGCGGGTAGGGATAGACATAGTGCAGGCGCACCCAGACCCCCAACTCGCCGAGGGCGCTGCAGAGATCGGTGATGCGGGTGCGCAGGGGCCGCCCCTGATGGAAGGCAGTGCGGTACTTGCGGTCCACCCCGTAGGCGCCGGTATCCTGGGAGATGACGAGAAGCTCCTGCACCCCCGCCGCCACCAGCGCCTCGGCTTCGCGGAGAATCTCGCCGGGGTCGCGACTGACCAGCTTACCGCGCATGCTGGGAATGATGCAGAAACTACAGGATTGATTACAGCCCTCGGCAATCTTCACATACGCGTAGTGGGCTGGAGTGAGGCGCAGCCCCTGGGGTGGGACGAGATCGCTGAAGGGATCATGTTGCGGCGGCAGCGCTGCGTGGATGGCGGTGAGGACGGCGCCGTCCTCCTGGGGGCCGGTCACCGCCAAGACCTGGGGATGGGCACGGCGCACAAAATCCCCTGCCTCTTTGGCCCCCAGGCAGCCGGTTACCACCACCCTTCCGTTCTCGGCCAGGGCCTCACCGATGGCCTCCAAGGACTCCTCGACGGCGGCATCGATAAAACCGCAGGTATTCACCACCACCAGATCGGCACCGGCGTAGTCGCCCACCAGTTGATATCCCTCGGCGCGCAGCCGAGTAAGGATACGTTCGCTGTCTACGGTTGCCTTCGGACAGCCGAGGCTCACAAAGCCCACTTTAGGAATTTTGGCGCCGCTCAAAAGGTATTGCTCACGCTGGCCACGCCGGGTACCGCACCAACGATTTTCTCCACCACCTGCTGCAGATCGATGACGGCATTGGGGCAGCCGGCGCAGGCCCCCTTCATGCGCACCCGCACATCGCGTTCGTGGATTTCTACCAGCTCGATGTCGCCGCCGTCGCGGTTGAGAATGCGGCGCACCGCTGCTACCGCCTCCGCTACCGCCTCGGCATTGGGTAGGGGATCGTCGGGGCCAAAGTTGCGCCTGCGCCCAATGAGGCGCTGCGCCATCGCCTGGGCATGGGCAATCTTGGCCGCCGCTACGGGATCGGTCTCCTCGAGGGCGTCGAGTTCTTCCTCGCTGTAAAAGCGGATGGGCTGCCGGGATTCCTGACTCATGGCTTCAATATAACATGCGCCCGCCGTCAACGACGAGGTTGTGCCCGGTCACATAGGGAGCGTCGAGAAGAAGGTAGGCGACGGCCTTGGCAATGTCTTCGGGGGTACCCTCCCGCTGCAGGGCAGTACGCGACAAATAGCCAGCGCGATCGCCATCCGGCGGGTCGATCCCCTCCGCCCACAGGGCCACCCCCGGCGACACGCAATTGACTCGCACCTCTGGCCCGAGCTCCTTGGCCAGGGCGCGGCTCAAGGCCAGCAAGCCCGCTTTGCTGACCGAGTAGGCAAGATGACCGCGCAGCGGCAACTCCGCCTGCACATCCACAAGGCTCACGATGCTGCCGCGCCGTACGCGCAGCAGGGGCCAGGCGGCCTGACTGAGAAAGAGCGGCGCGCGCAGATGAATACCCTCCATCTCTTCCCACTGCGCGAGGCTCAGGGTCTCCCAGGGGCTGGGGACGAAGAGGGAGGCATTGTGGACCAAGCCATCGAGACCACCAAAGTGCTCCCGGCAGGCCTCGACAAGGCGTGTTGGGGTCTGCGGATCGAGCAGATCGCCGGGCAAGAGCAGGACGCTACTCCCCCATTGGGCGCGGATTTCTTGGGCCAGCCTTTCGGCCTCCGCCGCCGAATGCCTATAATGCAGAGCCAGCTGGCAGCCACGGGCGGCAAGCTCACGGGCCATGGCAGCGCCCACGCGCCGGGCGCCACCGGTGATCAAGATGACTTTGGCTTCCAAGGGAGATCCATGGCTGTACTCGGTCCAGGAGTTGTATCCCATCGCCTCGGTGGAGACAAGGTCCATCTTCCGACCCCCGACGCGGCCGCTCTGCAGCATTCGGCAGCCCTGGTAGAGCGCATTCGCGCCGCCATCGATGCGGCAGGTGGGGTGCTGCCCTTTGCCGAGTACATGGAGCTCGCCCTCTATGCCCCGGGCTTGGGCTATTATCAGGCCGGACAGCGGCGCTTTGGTCCCGAAGGCGACTTTGTTACCGCCCCGGAGCTCGGCTCGCTTTTTGGTACGGTCTTGGCGCGAGTCATTGGCGCCGATCCGGGTGTGGATGGCGTGCTCGAATTTGGCGCCGGTACCGGGGCCTTGGCCGCGCAGATTCGCAAGGTCTGGCCGGCGCTGCCCTACGCCGCTTTGGAAACCAGCCCCGCCCTCGCCCAGGTGCAGCAGGCAAGCGTACTTGGACTGCGGCAGCTCAGCGCCCTACCCACGGCCTGGCAGGGTGTCATCCTTGCCAACGAAGTCCTCGATGCCTTACCGGTGCAGGTGCTGGACTGGGACGGCAAGCGTCTTTGGGAGATGGGAGTGGCATGGCGGGAGGGGGCGCTGGCCTGGCAGGCGCTGGAGCAGCCCCCGGCGCCGGCGCTCGCGGAGCGCTTACGGCCGCACCTTCCCGGCTGGCCGGTTCCCTACCGCACCGAGGTCAACCTGCGCGCCAATGCCTGGTTGCGCACGGTGGCCGCCGCCCTGCAGCGGGGGCGCATCATTCTCATCGATTATGGGTATCCCACGGCGGCCAGTTACTACCACCCGCAACGCAGCATGGGCAGCCTGCGCGCCTACTACCGCCACCATTGGCTCGACGACCCCTTTCGCTGGCCCGGGCTCTGCGACCTTACCGCCCATGTCGATTTTTCCGCGCTGCTCGACGAGGCGCGGCTGCTTGGCTTGCGCGTGCAATGGTTTGGCCCGCTAGCGCGCTTTTTGTTGCAGCACGGTCTTTTGGAAGCCTACCAGGAGCAACTACAGAGCTGCGACGAAGGCGGGCGCCTTGCCCTGAATAACGAGGTCAAGCGCCTTACCCTGCCCCAGGAAATGGGCGAAAGCTTCCAGGTATTGATCCTGGAGCGATCAACGGAGACGTAGCCATGACAAACCCCATACAACTCAATTCTGTTCTGACCTGCCCGCACTGCGGCTTTGCCAAAGAGGAGCAGATGCCCACCGACGCCTGTCAGTATTTCTACCAGTGCAGCCACTGCGACATCCTGCTCAAACCCAAACCCGGCGACTGTTGCGTGTACTGCAGCTACGGCACCGTCCCTTGTCCGCCAGTCCAGCAAGCCGGTCAGGGCTGCTGTTCCGGCCACTGATCGTCAAAGAGCCGTGGGTGAATTCGCTCGTACTGCATCGCTGCCGACGTAGGGACCAAATCTCTTACCCTCAGGGCTGCTTGGTAGCAGCAGGAAAACGAGTATCACGATCGCCCCGACGTAAGGAACGAACCCAAGCCGCGGCAGGCGCATTCAGATCACCTTGGAGAACTGGGTCGTGCTATGGCCCAGGTACGCGTCGAAGACCATGCAGACATGGCGAACCAAAAGGCGCCCGCGGGCGGTGACGCGGATTTCCTCGTCGTTATGCTCGATGAGTCCGTCGGCGGCCAAGGTGTCGAGACGCGGCAAAGCAGCGGCAAAATAGCTGCGGAACTGGATATCCCATTTTGCTTCGATCTCGCCAATCCGCAGCCGGAAGTCACAGATAAGGCGGGTAATGATTTCCCGCCGTAACTGGTCGTCGCGGCTCAGGAGTAGCCCGCGCTCCAAGGCCAATTCGCCGGCGTCTATGGCCTGCTCCCAGCCTGCGAGCTCCTTTTGGTTTTGGCTGTACAGTGGTCCAACACTGCTGATGGCGCTCATCCCCAAGGCGAGAAGATCTGCCTCGGCATGGGTGGAGTAGCCCTGAAAGTTACGGTAGAGATCGCCGCGCTCCTGCGCCATAGCAAGCTCGTCGTTGGGCAAAGCAAAATGATCCATGCCAATGTAGACGTAGCCAGCCGTCTGTAGCGTCGCAATACTCTCTTGCAAAATCTGTAGTTTTTGTGCAGGGCTTGGCAAATCCTCGGCGCGAATGCGGCGCTGGGGGGCAAAGCGCTCCGGCAGGTGCGCGTAATTGAACAGAGACAGGCGATCCGGGCGCAGGGCGATGATGGCTTCGAGGGTACGGGCGAAGCTCGCCGGGCTCTGGAAGGGCAAACCGTAGATGAGATCGAGACTGATGGAAGCAAAGCCCAAGGCCCGCGCCTCGGCGAGGACAGCCGCGGTAAGCTCCAGGCTTTGCTCCCGGTGCACCGCCTTTTGTACCTGCTCCTCGAGGTCTTGCACTCCCATGCTCAAGCGATTCCACCCCGCCTGGCGCAAGAGGGCGAGGGTGCCGGGCTCAAGGGCACGCGGGTCGACTTCGATGCCGTATTCGCCACGATCCGCGTCGAGCAGGTGAAAATGCCGGTGTAAGGCATCCAGTAGCCGCTCAAAATCACCGCGCTGCAGGAAAGTTGGCGTGCCACCCCCCAGATGCAGCTGCACTACCGGCCGTTCGTGGTCGATATCCCGCAGCCACAGGCCCATTTCCTTCTCGAGCCGAGTCACGTAGGGCCCGCCCCACTCGCGATGACGGGTAACGACCTTGGTGCAGGCACAGTAAAAGCACAGATGTTCGCAGAAGGGGATGTGCAGGTAGAGCGAGAGGGGCCGGCCGCTGGCGTTGCTGGCCCGCAACTGCTCGCGTAGCTGGGTGACGGGGAAATCAGCCCGAAACTGCGGTGCCGTGGGATAGGAAGTGTAGCGAGGGCCGGGACGGTCGTAGCGAGCGATGAGTTCGGGGTCGAATTCGATGCCGTTCATGAGGCTCCTCCAACAGGCGGCAGCGGACGAATGCCGCGCAGCTCGCCCTGGGCGCTGGCACGCAACTCGTCGAGAAAGGATTGCAGATACGGCAATTCGCCGTGGCCAGTGAGGCTCGCGGCACGCAGGGTCTGCCAAAGCCCTTTGGGGCCCAGGGGCAGGGCACGGACGTAGCCGCGGTCGCCGTAGTTGCCCACGGTCCAGGTAGGCAGGGCGGCCATCCCCTGGCCCGAGGCCACCAATTGCAGAATGATTACCGTGAGTTCGGCTTGCCGGCGGCGCCAAGGCTGCACCCCGGCAGGCAGGAGAAATTCGCGAAAGAGATCCAGGCGCCTCTCTTCCACGGGATAGGTGATGACGGTTTCCTCGAGAAAATCCGCGGGCTCGAGGAAGTCTCTTTCGGCCAGGGCATGACGGGGATTGACCAGCCCAACCACCTCGTAGCCAAAGAGATGATGAATTTCGAGCTCCGGCCCGGCCGATTCCGGCGCACTGAGAATGGCCAAATCGGCTTGCGATTGCCGCAGCAATTGCAGGGGGTCTTGTTGAAAGCCGGAGACGATATCCATCTCCACCTCAGGCCACAGGGAGCGGAAGCGATCCATGGCCGGGGTCAGCCAATCGAAGCAAGTGTGGCATTCCACCGCAATGCGCAGCCGCCCGCCGCGCCCGGAAGCAAGGCGACGGAGTTCGTCTTGGGTGCGGCGCAGGGCGGGGAGTACCTCCCGTGCCAGGGCATAGAGGCGCTCCCCCGCCGGGGTCAGTTGCGGGCGGCCATTGCCGTAGGCAAAGACCTTGATGCCAAACTCGTTTTCGAGGCCGCGAATCTGGTGCGAGAGGGCAGACTGGCTCAAATGTAGGCGCTGGGAGGCGGCAACGATGCTGCCGTACTGCAGGACCGCCTCGATGGTACGCAGGTGGCGAAGCTCAATGGGCATGATCAGTATCCTCCCCAGATGCAAGGCATGATAACGCGGAGCTTGCGGAAAGGGCAGCGCGCAGCGAGAACATCGCCAAGATCAAATATATGCCGCAATAAGTGGGCTGAATTTGCAAAGGGTATTTGCTGCGTTGATGATTTCAAAAAAATTGCCGCAAACTCGGAACTATGCTTGGCGAGAGAGAGGAGCGTATGGAAACGATCATTTGGGGCTTTTTGTTTGGTGCCACACTGCAGTATGCCCGGTTGAACCGCTACGACACCATTGCGGGCATGGCGGTACTGCAGGATCTCAGCGTTGCCAAGACCATGGGTTTCAGCATTGGTTTAGGCCTCTTACTCATGCAGTTGGAAATCGCCTTGGGTTGGGCAGATTACCACATCAAGCCGATGCTGCTGGTGGGCATCATCGCTGGCGGTATCTTGTTTGGCATCGGCATGGCGATCTTGGGCTACTGCCCCGGCACCATCGCTATTTCCCTCGGCCAGGGCAGCCTCGATGCTCTCATCGGGATTCTCGGTGGGCTCTGTGGTGCCCTCGCCTTTTCGGTCTTTTATCCGCAGCTACTCCCCCTGCTCGGGCCCAATTATGGCGCCATCTCTCTCTTCACGCTGATGGGCGGCGGCATGGGCTTTTGGCTGCTCACGACCCTTCTGGCGTTCTCGTTCATGGGCCTTGCCTGGTATCTACACCAGCTGCAAACCCGCGATCTGCGCTGGCTCCATGCTGCCATTGCCCTGGTGCTGCTCAACTGTGCGCTAAATCTCCCGCAGCTTGCTGGTCATCCCATGGGGGCGTCTACCGCCTTTCCGCTGGCGATCATGGCCCTTTCGGGTTGGGGTGCGGCGAGCTACCTCGACAAGATTCTCGAGCCCGGTACCTGGGAATTGTGGTTTTTGGCTGGGGCGTTTTTGGCCGGCTTGGTATTCTCTCTGATCGATCGCAGTTTTCGTTTGGTGGCGGTGCCACGGCTCTGGCAGGAGTTGCGAGGAGACAGCATTGCGCAGCGCTTCGCCTGGTCCTTTGTGGGAGGCTTCCTGCTCCTCTTTGGCGCGCGCATGGCGGGCGGTTGTACCTCTGGGCATGTGATTTCCGGCGGCATGCAGTTTGCCATCAGCAGCATGGTTTTTGCGGTTGTAGTGTTTGCGGCCTTTCTCGGCACTGGCCAGATCTTTTATCGTCGGCGCCGGCAAGCGCTCGTCCAAGCCAATACCGTCCCGCTCTCCTAGTACCGATCCGCGTTCGCGCGCGAACGGGTTGCATAGTGGGCACCATGCGCGCTCGCCCATCGTTCGATTCCGGCGAGCGTTATTTCTCTGTCCCGCCGCGGCTGTTCCGTCACGTTTCACAAAGTGTTGCTACGCTCCCATCCGTAAGCTGATAGTGTAAAGAGCGTTTGCAACTACTGCCTGCCTGATCCCACAGAGTTGAGGCTGCCGCGACGCTGTTTGCCGTATCCACCTGAAGTGGCCCTGCGCCACAATCAGCTACGCTTGAACTATGCAAGTTCTGGTATCTACGGCGGACGCGGCAATCAGATTACGGCCGGTATCAAGTGGTATGCCAGCGAGCATATATGTTTGATGCTCGATTACAGCCACGCACACGTGGAGGCGATTCCTACCACGCAGCCCATCAATGCTACGTGGCGCAATGACTCACGGTATAATACGGACATGAATATCCTGCAATGCCGCAGGTGGTCCTTGTTCAGATGATCATGATTTTGGAGGTTCTATGCGTAAGATCTTGATGTTTTTGGCAGCTGCGCTATCGAGCTCTGCCCTGCAGGCGGCAGGGCTCGATAGCGCTGCCCTCCACGCCCCACTGGCTTTGGTGGAGGTGGCCGGCAAGACCCTGTCGCTCACGATGGGGCCGGGTAGCGGCCTGGCCCACGCCGCGGGTAGCCCATGGAGCGATTTCTACTCAGTCAGTGATCGGGGTCCTAACATTCCGTGCAAAGACAGCGGTAAAGTCTTGGGTCGAGAACTCTGTCCGGCTACCGATGTCATCTTCCCGTTGCCTGCCTACACGCCGAGCATTTACCCCTTGCAGGTCGATGGCGATCGAGTATCGATGCGCGGGCAAGCCATCCCGCTGCATGCGGCCAACGGCACGCCCTTTACCGGCTTGCCACCGCAACTGCCCAATGGTGAGCGCCCTTTGGGCGCTGATTTACAGCCCTTGCCTTATTCGGCCAATGGCATCGATACCGAGTGCATCGCTGCCCTGGCCAGGGGCGGGTTCTGGGTTGGAGAGGAGTATGGCCCGAGCCTGTTACGCGTTACGGCAGATGGCGTCGTCCGCGAGCGCTTGGTGCCCAAGGGTAGCGAATCCTATTACACGGGTAGCGCGGTCCCGGTACGCGCGGTCTTGCCGCCCTTGCTCGCCCGCCGGGCCCTCAATCGCGGTTTTGAGGGCATGGCCTTGGCCCCGGAGCAAACCCGGCTCTTTGTCGCCTTGCAAAGCCCCTTGGCCAACCCGAGCGCCGAAGTAGCCAAGGCCTCCCGGAATGATCGGCTCATCGTGCTTGGTCTCGATGCGGAGGGCAATTTTGCTCGCATGGAGCGCGGCTACCTGTTGCGGTTCCCGGATATCAAAGACTTTGCACCAGGTCACAGACACAAGGCGCTCAAGCTTTCGGCAATGAGCGCCGTGGATGCCCAGCGGGTTCTAATCCTGCTACAGGCAGGACCAAAAGTGGCGGTGTATCTGGCAAATCTGCAGGGTGCCACGAATCTGCTGGGTGGAACCTGGGCAAAGCCCGAGACCCAGCCGAGCCTCGAGGCATTGGTGGATCCCGCGCAATCCGGTGTCCAGCCGGTGCAGCTGCAGTTGCTCTGGCGAGGGCCCGAGGAAGGTTTCCCCAAGAATCTTGGCAAGATCGAGGGTATGAGTCTCGTAGATGGCAAACATCTGCTCCTGATTAGCGACAACGATTTTGGCATCGATGGGGCGCAGACGACGGTTTGGCAAGAGCCGCTATCCGCGGCGGCGCAGAGGATGCTCAAGCGCAGTGAACGGACTTCTCCCGGTGTTTGACATCTTGTATCGGATCACAAAAACGATAACCTAGACTAGCGAACTTTGGTGAGGGGATCGAAGACGTGGAGCAGGATATGACTCGAGATAACCTCAACCTATCCAAAGATATTGCAGCGCATTTTGGGGATCCAGGCGGCATCCGCGCTGGGACCATCGCGGTGGTCTGTGTATTTTTGGCTTGCAGTCTGGTCGTGGCGTTGCCGGTGTTTGCTCAAGAGAATTGCCCAACTTGGTCTGCGAGTTGTACAGCACGACCCCTACCGCTCCTCGGTGCACACGGAGTCAGCACTACCGAGGGTGGGGCCTTTGCTGCGCAGATACCCTCTCCAACGGTGCCGTCGCGCAGTGTTGTATTGTTACGACCTACGCCACCGGTGAGGGTGACGTTGCGTCTCCCGCAAAAACGTTCCGGGCGTCATTCTACAGCGCGCGTCAAGCGCCGCCCTTTTCACGGCATCCGTGGCGTTGATAAAAACCCCTACCTCGCCGAGAAGCCCATGAAACAACCTTTCCCAAAATTTGGGGAAGGGGCATTCGTGCCCAAAAACCGGCTAGTTCTATCCCCCCTTTCGTCTCGCCGTTATTCGCGGGGCGATGCCGCGACCTCGAGTGTAGGAATGCATCTTCGCTACGGTCTTAGCGACGAATGGAATATCCTCTCGGGCGTGGATTATGTTAGCCAAGGAAGGCCCTCTTCGGACGAAAAAATCGAGGATGTGCGTACCTTTTTTGGAATAACCCATTATTTTCATTAAAAATTATCTACCAAGTTCTGGGAGTGAGTAGCAGTGCCTTGGTGTGGCGGCGTCCGTTGCTGCCTAGCGCGAGTGATGATTTTCTCCACGCTGTCGCAAAAAGTTCATGAAAATGTCATCAAGCTGTCATATCTCGTTGTTACATTCGCGATCGTTGTGATAGCACCGATGAGGAGAAGGTTGTGAAAGTCAGATCCCGCCTCGCCTTGGGCGTCGTACTCGTTCTCGGCGGTTTGGTTACCACGGTACAGGCTGAAACCCTAAGAAACTTCCTGATGCAGAGCAAGGTTGATGGGCAGCTGCGCGCCTATTATTTTAGTCGCGATTATGGCGCATCTGGTCCCAATACCGACAACCAGAACGCTCTTAGCGTAGGCGGTATCGTCAATGCGCATACGGCACCCTTCCTAGGAGGCTTTGGCTTGGGTGTGAGCTTTTACACCGCCAATGCGTTAGGAACAAATACGGGCAATCCTGCCAAGCTGGATGCCACCCTCATGGGTACCAAATCTTCCATCAACGCGCTCGGGCAAGCCTATATCCAGTATGAACTGCCCAAGGTCTTGTTGATTCGCGCCGGAGACCAGACGCTGAATACCCCGTGGATCAACGGCTCCGACTCCCGGGCGTTACCGGACACGTACCAAGGTGTTTTTGTCGATGTTTCTCCCTATGGCAATTTGCACCTATACGGTATGCGTATCTTCCGCTGGAAGAGCCGAACTTCGAGTGATTATTACCGCGATAACCTGTACTACCCCGCAACGATTTTTGGCGATGACCTGAATGGGGGTGCTGCTGCGCTGCCGATGTCAGCGCCAGCGAGCAACGGTGTCCTTGCCTTTGGTGCAGCTGGTTCGGCTGGGGGGCTCAAAGGGGAGGCTTGGTACTACAACTATTACCAGTTTGCTAACCAAGTCTATCTCCAGGGCAGCTACACTCTGAAGACTAGTACGGGTATCGAGCCTTTTGTTGCCGCGCAGTTTAGCCGCGAGTACGGCAATAATAGTTTGCTCAACGGCACACGGATCAACAACTCGCCAACCCCTGCTACTTCTGTCAATAGCGTGGCATGGGGCGCGGAGATTGGTTTCAATTACCCTGCTATCAATAGTTTCATCGGTAAGGGGCAGCTGTCCTACGCGTACAATCAAATTTTGGCGCACGACCAAGCAGTTGGCGGCGGCGCCATCATCGCGCCATATACTGTCGGCTACGCAACGGACCCCCTCTTTACTACCGCCATGATTCGCGGTTTGGTAGAGACTGGGCCTGGTAATGCCTGGAAGGTGAAATGGACGCAGCATTTGCTCGACAACCAAGTTCAATTAATCGTTGCCTATGCGCAGTTCCAGACCGTTTTTTCGGGCAAGAGCTACTATCCGTATCTAGATGCTACGTACTTCTTCCAAGGGGCACTCAAAGGCCTATCTATCCGCAATCGATTTGAGGTGGGAAATGGCTATGACGCAACGGCGGGCGCAACTATCGGCAATCTCCCCAATGGCGCAGGTTTCAATAGGGGCCATTCGTTCATCTACAACCGCGTCATGCTGACCTACGACTTTTGAGAACTATTTGAATAATTCCTGAGAATACTGTCCGAGGCGGCGCAGAGGATGCTGCAAGTGCAGCGAACGGACTCCTCCCGGTGTTTAACATTATATTTTTTGAGATATAACGTCATAAAAAATTCACAAATCTGTCATCAAGGCGTCACATTGCCTTGCTAGCATACGTTTGTCGTAAAAACACCGAAGAGGAGAATGCTCATGTTGTTCAAGCACCGCGCCACCACTTTGGCCGTGCTGCTGACCCTGACGGGCTTCAGCACCGCCGCTCACGCTGCCACCAGCAGCGCCGATTCTTTGAAGAGCCTGATCACCGAAGGCACTGTCGACGGTCAGGTTCGTGCCTACTATTTCGATCGCTTTTTTGGCGGTAAAGCCGTCAATCAAAGCGCCTTCTCGCTAGGCGGCTACATCAATGCCCATACCGCTTCTTTGGCGGGCTTTAGCGCCGATGTCGGTTTCTACACCGCCAATAGTCTGGGCGGCAATCCCGCGGGTCCAGCCAATGACGTTACCCTCATGGGTCCGGGGACGTCCATCAACGCCCTGGGGCAGGCCTACCTGCAGTATGAGATCCCGCAAATCTTGATCATCCGCGCCGGCAACCAGATCGTCAACACTCCCTGGGTCAACAGCTCCGACTCGCGCCTGATCCCCGCCACCTACCAAGGTGTGTTTGCGCAGGTTTCTCCGTATTGCGGCTGGAATATCTACGGCATGCGCATCTTCCGTTGGAAGAGCCGCACCTCGGGTGACTACTACCGGGATAACCTGTATTACAAGACGGGCTTTGATGGCGATCCCATCTACGGCGGTGTTGGTGTGGTCCCGAGTACCGACCCGGCATCCAATGGCATTTTGGCCTTCGGTACCAGTTACAAGCGCTATGGTATTGACGCGCAGGCTTGGTACTACAACTTCTACCAATTCACCCAAACCGTCTACGGTAATGCGCAGTACACCCTCAAGACCGGCAGTGGCGTCGATCCCTTCCTGGGCGCTCAGGTCAACCGCGAGTGGCAGAGCAACAGCCTGCTCAACAGCAGCTATGCGCCGGGCACCAGCCCCATCGACGGCTTCAAGGGTAATGGGGTCAACAGCACCGCTTGGGGCGTGATTGGTGGTGTTGACTATGATGGTGGTAGCGCTCTCCTGGGTAAGGGTCAACTGGCGGCCAGCTACAACGCGATCCTGTACCATCAAGGAGCTGTGGGCGGCGGCGCCATCATCTCGCCCTATACGGCTGGTTATGCAACCGATCCCCTATACACAACCTCGATGACTCGAGGTCTGGTGGAAATGGGACCCGGGAACGGTTGGCGGATCAGCCTGACTCAGCACCTCCTCCGCAACCAGTTCCTCTTTACAGCGGCCTATTCTGAATTCCATTTGCAGACCGCTGGCTACGCCAATGACGTCTATGGTGACCTGACCTACTTCCCCCAAGGTTGGGTCAAGGGACTCTCCATTCGCGATCGAGTCGACATTGCGCACGGTGACTTGAGTGCGGCGCAGGGTGGATACTTTATCTACAACCGCGTCATGCTGACCTATAATTTCTAAGGTCTTTTTGTCTGCCCTGCGGCACCGACCGCAGGGCTTTACTAGGAGAACAGAAACATGCGCTTGTCTACCAGCTTGCTTCTTGCCGCTGTACTCGTTTCCGCTGCCGGCTGTGCCGAGGCCCCCTTCTCCGGTTGTCCGGCCAAGCCGGCACCCGTCGCGGCACCGGCGCCAGTGCCGCCGCCTCCGGCTCCCGCCCCTGCACCTATCGCGCCTATCCAGAAGACGATTCTGGAGAGTAAGCCGATCACCATCACCGGCATCAACTTCAAATTCAACTCCTACAAGTTGCTGAATCATGACATTCAGGTCCTCGATGAAGTCGCGGCCTTTGCAGAGAAGCATCCGGATGCCGTTCTCGACGTCAACGGCTATGCCAGTAAGGTTGGTAGCTATGCTTACAATCTGAAGCTGTCGCAGAAGCGGGCGGAGAGCGTTGCTCAGTATTTAGAGCAGCATGGCGTAGCGCGGGACCGCATGGTGCTCAAGGGACACTCCTATGAGGATCCGATCGCCAGCAATGCGACCAGCCAGGGGCGCTTCCAGAATCAGCGTGTAGAAATCAATTCCAGCGTCAAGGTAGAAAAGACCGTCACCGAATAAGCGACGGCTGGCAGCAGTTCAACCCTGCAGTGCTTCGGCATTGCTCCTCCTCTGCCTCGCCCCACCTTGGTGGGGCTTTTTTATGGCCCAAATTGGGGGGCTGTTGACATGGTTTCGCTAACGTCATAAAAAAGTAGGGGAGATCGCGAAAAAATGCGGTTTCCTCACACCAAGGCTGGGAAATGATATCCGCTCCCATTGGAGATTAGCTATGCGCTTACAAAGAACAATCCTGTTGTCTGCCGTACTCATTGCCGCTGCCGGCTGTGCCAACGGGCCAGGCTGCCCGGCAGAGTTGCCGCCGCAAGCGGTGCCTGCACCCAAGCCCGCGCCAATTGCCCCTGTGGCACCGATCACCAAGACTATTCTGGAAAGTAAGCCGATTACGATTACCGGCATTAACTTTAAGTTCAATTCGTACAAACTGCTTGACCACGACATCAAGGTGCTTGATGAAGTGGCGGCCTTTGCCGAGAAGCATCCGGATGCCATTCTCGATGTCAACGGCTACTGCAGTAAGGTGGGAACCTACGCCTACAACATGAAGCTTTCCGAGCAGCGCGCCGAGAGCGTGGCGAAATATCTGGAAGCGCACGGTGTGGCGCGGGATCGCATGGTCCTCAAGGGTCATTCCTACGAGGATCCGGTTGCTACCAATGCCACCCCGCAGGGTCGCTTCCTCAACCAGCGGGTGGAGATTACCTCCACCATCAAAGAGGAAAAGACCGTTACCGAGTAAATATCCGGTCCGGTATTTCCAATCGCCCCACCTCGGTGGGGCTTTTTTATGGGCGGCGGGCTGCGATCGCTTTTCCAACTTCGATGAGCACAAATATCGTAAAAGCGACAAGAAGGCTGCTTGCCCACGCTTGCCAAGACAGCGGGGTAGTGTGGAATAGGCTTTGCAGAATCGGGAGATGGAGAAAAGCCAGTTGCAATAGCAGGAGCAGTCCGAGGGCAATCCAAACCGCTGGGCTGCCGCGCAAAATTTGCCATGAAAAACTGCTACCCGCCAACTGCCGAGCACTGAATAGGTAGAGCGCCTGGGCAAGAACGAGGATGGTCACCGCAAGGCTATGCGCGCGGTTTACACCCAGTCCGCTCGCCGTGGCGTAGTAAAATCCGGCCATACTGCCGCCACCGATGCTCAAGGAGACCAGACCCAGACGCAGGAACAAGTGACCGTCCAGTAGCGCCTGCCGTGGATTGCGCGGCGGGCGGGCCATTACGGCCTCCTCGGCTGGCTCGAAGGCAAAGGACAAGGAGAGGGTGATGGCAATGACCAGATTCACCCAGAGCACCTGCAGGGGGGTGAGCGGCAAGGGTAGGCCGAGTAAAAGTGCAGCAAGAATCACCAGCCCTTGGGCGCCATTGGTGGGGAGAATAAACAGGATGGCCTTGCGGAGGTTGTCGTAGATGCCACGTCCCTCGGCAACGGCGCGGGCGATACTCGCAAAATTGTCATCGGTAAGAACGATGTCTGCCGCTTCCTTGGCGGCCTCGCTACCCTTGACGCCCATGGCAATACCCACATCGGCTTGGCGCAGGGCGGGGGCATCGTTGACGCCGTCGCCGGTCATGGCGACGATTTCGCCCTGTTCTTGCAATGCTCTGACGAGACGTAGCTTGTGCTCGGGGCTGGTGCGGGCAAAGATACGCGCCTGCCGTACTGCACTAGCAAAGCGGTCGGGGGTAAGGCGATCGAGGTCGGCGCCGTTGAGTACCATGGAGTCAACGTCGGCAAGACCCATTTCTCGCGCAATGGCCAGGGCCGTGTCGGCATGATCGCCGGTGATCATCTTGACCTCGATGCCAGCGAGCCGACAGGCAGCAATGGCGCGGATTGCTTCTGGCCGCGGCGGGTCGATGATTCCCACCAGCGCAAGCAGCGTCAGTTCCTCGCTGAGGGTAGACAGGCTGAACTCCGCGGGATCGGAACCCGGCTGCGTTCGCGCCAGGGCAAGTACGCGCAGGCCTATATTACCCAAGCTACGGATTTGCTCTTGCCAGAATGCTTGCTGCAGGGGTCGCTGTTCGCCATCGGCGGCCAGTTCCCAGCGACAACGCGACAGGATCCGATCGGCCGCACCCTTGACCAAAATCTCTTGATGGCCCCAGGGATCCGTCACCCAAACCGCCATCAATTTATGGGCAGATTCGAAGGGAATGCTGGCCAGACGGTGGTATCCAAGATCCTTTGCCCCGAGCTTGCCTGCCAGCGCCAGCAAGGCCCCCTCCGTGGGCTCGCCCACGAGTTGCCAAGTCGCTCCCTGCTCGCGTAATTGCGCGTCGTTGGCGAGAAGGGCAACCATCGCTGCGGCATCGCGGGCGGCATCCGCGCCCGCCGGCGTGACCTCCCCCCGCGGCGCATAGCCTGTGCCGCTTGCCTCGTAGAGCGTGCTGGCCGTGCGCAGGTAGCGAGCGAACATCTCGTTGCGGGTTAGGGTACCGGTCTTGTCGGTGCAAATCACGGTCACCGAGCCCAGGGTTTCGATGGCGTTGAGACGCCGGGTAATCACCCCCTCTTTTGCCATTCTTTGCACGCCCATGGCCAAGACGATACTGAGGATGGCCGGCAATCCCTCGGGAATGACGGCCACGGCAAAGCTGATGGTGGCGAGAAAAAGTTCGAAGGTCGATAGGCTTTGGCGCAGCAGACCAACGCCCAGGAGCAGTAGCGCAAGGCCCAGCACGAATACCGCGAGGCCTCTGCTGAAGCGTCGCATTTGCCGCAACAGTGGGGTAGGCGTAGGCGCAATCTCGTCGATGAGTAGGTGGATTTTGCCGATTTCGCTGCGCTCTCCGGTTGCCGTCACCACGCCAACGACGCGGCCGCTTTGCAAATAGGTACCGGCAAAGAGCATGTTCCGCCTCTCGGCAAGGATCGTGTCGCCGGTCGGGATGTCAGTTGACTTGTCGCGAGGTAGGGATTCGCCGGTGAGCAGGGATTCATCGGCGCGGGCGTCTTGAGCGCGCAGAATGCGGAGGTCGGCAGGGACACGATCGCCAGAACGCAGGCGCACGATATCGCCCGGGACCAGTACCTCGGCGTCGAGATTTTGCCAAGCGCCATCCCGCAAGGCTTGCGTCTGCAGGCGCAGCATGCGGCGGATGGAGGCCAGGGCTTTTTCCGCCTGCCCTTCTTGCAGGATGCCGATGAGGGCGTTGATCAGGAGAACGGCAAGGATGACGCCTGCATCGAGAAAATGCCCGAGAGCCACGGTAACGACCAGGGCAGCGAGCAGAACATAAATCAGCGGATCCTGAAACTGGCGCAGAAAACGCTGCAACCAAGTGGGGCCGGGGCGGGAGGGGAGGCGGTTGGCGCCAAACCGCGCAAGCCGCTCGCTGGCCTCTGCCGAGTACAATCCCGCAATCCGCGTTTCCAGCGCGCGTAAGACCTCGGTTTCGTCGAGACGATACACATCGACTGGCAGGTCGAACTCGCCCATCTCTTCGCTCCCAGAGGCTCTAACCGCAGTATAAAAGAGGGAAAGATCCTTTGCTACGCGCTTGCGGCGAGAAACTGCTCTACTTGCGTAAGCACCGAGCCCGCCTCCAGCTCTTCCATACAGTGATGGTGTTGGCGCGGGCACTCGCGCTTGCCGCAAGGGCTGCAGGAGATTTCCCGCCGGAGGATTTGCGCCCCTGGCGAGAGAGGGGGAGTCATGAGCGGCGAGGTCGGACCGTAGAGCGCGACGACTCGGCTACCAACGGCGCCGGCCACATGCATGAGCCCGGAGTCGTTGCTGACCGTGACCGGCGCCAGGGACAAGAGATCGAGTGCTTGCAGCAGGCTGGTGCGGCCGCCGAGGTCGACGACGGCGGGCACGGCGGCCGCAATTTCGCGGGTGATGGTGGCATCCTTGGGGCTGCCAAAGAGCCAGACGGCATGTCCCGCCGCGACGAGCTCGGTGGCCAAGCGAATCCAATGGCGCAGAGGCCAACGCTTGGCCGGGCCGTACTCTGCTCCTGGTGCGAGGGCCACCGGCCTTGCATTTGCAGGCAGACCGAGTTCCTTGCAGACTAGGTCGCGGGCGAGGGTGTCCACCTGCAGGCGCGGCGGCGGCAGAAAATGCGGATGGGGCAGTCGTGGCGGCAGACCGAGGGAAACATACTGGTCGACGGTGCGTGGTAGCTTACGGCGCTGCAGGCGATGGGCGTCGTTGAGGAGCCAGCCGCGGAACTCGCGCTTGAAGCCAGTGCGCACGGGAATATGCAGCCAATAGGGGATGAGAGCGGACTTGAAGGTGTTGGGCAGGCAGATGGCCCAGTCGTAGTCTACCGGACGTAGGCGCTCGGCCATTGCCCGCCGTGCGGCTATGCCCAACCGTCCGTGCGGGATTTCTAGGGTATAGACTTGGCGCAGCTCGGCCATGCGCTCGCCCAGGGGGCTGCTCGCTGGCGGGGCAAGGAGATCGATCTGCACCCGCGGCCAGCGCCGGCGCATGATCTGGAACAACACCTGCGCCATGACCATATCGCCTACCCAAGAGGGGCCAATCACCAGTACCTGCGCGGGATCGTTGCTGCGTGCCAAGCGAGTCATGCGCCCGCTGCCAGTGTGCACCCGGTCTTGCAAGTCCAGAGAAAATTCTTCCGCCTCGTTCACCACAGGTATCCCGCCAGCATGACGAGCAATTCTACCGTAATCAGAACGATGATGATCCATTCCAAAATCGTTTCGCGCTCATGGCGGCTGGCGACAACGATTACCTCCAGCCCTTCACGGATGGCGTCGAGCTTTTCGTCGAGGGCGCGAAAACGGCTGGTCAATTCGAGATCGGCGGAAAGCTCTCGCGACAGCAATTCCAGGCCGGGCGTCTCCCAGACGATGTCGGGGTTATCGAGCACCGCTAGGCGCGAGAGGATTTCGGTGCGGGTTGCCGAGGTCGAGGCGAGAAAGCGCAAATAGCCACCCCGCCGACCCGGCAGGCGGCCGCTGCGGGTCACTTCCGAGAGGAGGTTGAGGGTGGTTTCGAGGAGGTTTTCGACGGCCTCTTCGTGCATTTCCAAGGCGAGGCTCTGGGCCAGGCGCAGGGCGACGAGAAAGAGCCGTTCGTCGTCGATTTGCCGCAGCTGCACCGCCTCTTTGCCAACACCGTCGCGCTCGCTCAGGCGCAGCTCGATCTCCTCGACATTGACCTTGTCGACGACCGGAAAATGCGCCTGTACCCCCGCCATGATGCGTGCCTGCAATGCCGGACCCGCTTCGTAAAAGCACAGAACGCCGGAGCGAAAGAGCATTACCCGCGTCTCGCCCTCGCGCAGCAGCCGGTGCGAAGGGCCTTCGGAGACGCGCTCCATCTCGAAGCACTCAGCCCAACCCTTGAGCTGAATCTGTCGCACCGGCTGGATGGCATGCAGGAGGGTTTTCATGCGGGCAGATCAGGAAAGAGCTTGCCGGGATTGAGGATGCCAAAGGGGTCGAAGAGTTCCTTGATGTGGCGTTGCAAGTGCAGGCTGACGGGGTCCAGCTCGCGGCCAACAAAGGCACGTTTGACGCTACCAATGCCGTGCTCGCCAGAGAGCGTCCCTTGCAGGGCGAGGACCTTATTGAACAGTCGATCGAGACCGCGCTGGGCACGCTGCATCTCGCCATGGTCGTCGGGGTTTACCAAAAAATTGACATGCAGATTGCCGTTGCCGGCATGCCCAAAGCTGACGATCTGCAGCCGCTCCTCGGTGGCAATCGCTTCGATCTCGGCCAAGAGTTCGCAGAGACGAGGCACGGGGACGACGACGTCCTCATTGATTTTGCGTGGTGCCATCGCCTTGGTAGCCGGCGACAGCGCCTTGCGTGCCGTCCACAGGGCGGCGATGGCATCGGGGTCTTGGCCCTGCTCCAATTGCAGCAGGCCAGCGCCGTCGAGGGCCGCCGCCATGTGAGTCAGTTGCCGGGGCAGGCTCTCGAGTTCGCCATCGACCTCCACCAGCAGCAGGGCTTGGGTCGCTGCCGGCAAGGATGCCGCCGCGCCCATGCTGCGCACCGCTTGCAGGGCACGGGCGTCCATGAACTCGACGGCACTCGGTAGGAGGTCTTGCTGCATTACCCGGTTGACCGCGGCGCAGGCGTCGCGGCTGTGGGCGAAGGCGGCACGCAGCAGGGCGCGGCCGGCGGGGCGCGGCAACAGGCGCAGCGTGGCCTCGGTGATGAGAGCAAGGGTGCCTTCGCTGCCCACCAGCAGGCGGGTGAGATCGTAGCCGACCACCCCTTTGCTGGTGCGCACGCCGGTATCGAGGGTCTCGCCGCGCCCGGTCACTGCCCGCAAGGCGAGGACGTGATCGCGGGTGACGCCGTATTTCACCGCATGCGGGCCGCCGGCGTTCATGGCCAGGTTGCCGCCAATGCGGCAATACGGGCTGCTGCCGGGGTCGGGGAGATAGGCGAGGCCATCGCGGCTCGCGATTCGGTCGATTTCACCGGTTATACAGCCGCTTTGCACGCGGATAAGTCGCTCCGCCGGAGAATATTCGATGACTTTTTGCATGCACTCGAAAGAAACGACGGCACCCCCCTGCACCGGCAGGGCACCGCCCACATTCCCCGAGCCCGCCCCGCGCGGGGTGAGCGGCAGGCGATGGCGGCCGGCAATACGGACGATGGCCTGCACCTCCTCGTGGCTGTGGGGAAAGAGCACCGCCGCTGGCAAACATTCCTCCGGGGTGTCGTCGCTGCGGTAGAGGCTGCGGGTGGCGAGATCGTCGCGGGCACGTTCCGCACCCAGGCTGGCCTTGAGGGCGGCAATGGCGTCTTCGCTCATGGCTGGCGCTCACGAATCCGTGCCAGCAGGGCGCTGGTGCTGCGCTGATGCCGGAAGGGGATGCTCAGCACCCGCCCACCCCAGCCGAGTACCTCGGCGGCACCCACAATCTTCTCAACGGGCCAGTCGCCGCCTTTGATCAGCACATCGGGTCGCAGGGTTTCGATCAGGCGCAGGGGGGTGTCCTCAGTAAACGACGTGACGAAGTCGACAGCGGCGAGGCCGGCGAGCACCCCCTGCCGATCGGCCAAGGTATTGATGGGGCGATCGGCACCCTTGCCGAGTCGCCGCACCGATTCGTCGCTGTTGACGGCGAGGACCAGACAAGCCCCCTCTGCGCGCGCCTCGTGCAGGTATTGCACGTGCCCCCGGTGCAGAATGTCGAAGACCCCGTTGCTGAACACCAAGGGCCGCTGTCCGGCCACGCGCGCGGCGAGTTGCTCCCAGTCATTGATGATTTTATCGTCGAGGGTTGGCGCCCGCGGCGTTGCCGCCTGCGCGTCGATGGCCGCGCAGAGGCTGTGAATGAGCAGCAAATGCGCTTCCTGGATTCGCGCGGTGCGCTCGTGCGTTACCCGCAACTCGATGTCGCCCGGGCGCAGCAGCGGCGCCAAGGCGCCGCCATCCCGGCCGGTAAAGGCGAGGATCCACAGGCCGCGCTCCTGGGCGGCACGCACGGCAGCAAGGATATTGGCCGAGTTGCCCGAGGTGCTGAAAACCAGCAAGCCATCTCCGGCTTGGCCCAAGGCCGCCACCTGGCGGGCAAAGACTTGCTCGTAGGCAAGATCATTGGCAATCGAGGTCAGCACCGCGCCGTCGCAGGCCAGGGCAATGGCCGGCAGGGGGCGCCGCCAACCCTCGAAGCGGTTGACCAGTTCCGAAGCAATATGTTGGGCATCCCCTGCCGAGCCGCCGTTGCCGCAGCAGAGCAGCTTTCCGCCACCTTGTAGGGTCTGCCAAATCTTCTCTTCGGCGCGTCGGCAGGGTCCTGCCAAGGCGTCCAAGTCCGCCAGCAGGGCACGATGCTCTGCGAGTTGATCTTGCCAAAAAATGGAGGCTGTCATCGGCAAGGCACCTGAAAGGCGTCGCGAATCCACTCGCCCTCTTCGTTGCCGTCAAAGCTCACCACGTCAAAGCGACAGGGCCAGTTCTGGTACTGGGGATGGCGTAGCAGATAGACCTGGGCAGCGCGGATGATACGCTGTTGCTTGCGCGGCCCAATGCTGGCGGCGGCATTGCCCTGGCGATCGTGGGCGCGGCTGCGCACCTCCACAAAGACGAGGCTATCCCGATCTTGGGCGATGAGATCGATTTCTCCCGAGCGACAGCGAAAATTCTGCTCCACGGTTTGCATCCCTCGCGCCTGCAACAGGGCCTGCGCCCGCGCTTCGTGTATCTTGCCTTTTTGTTGGGTTGGGGACGGCATCGCTCATGGCTCCGGCAGGGCGGGCAGAACCTCGAGGCTGCCATTTTGCCAGCGTACCCAGCGCAGGTCGCGCTTGTTGTTCTCTTGCAAGGCATGCGGATCGCTGACGGCCCCCGTTGGCGAGGTGCCTGCAGGCTTGGCGATATGCAGGATCTTGGCGACTAGGCCGTAAGCCTCGGCGCCGAGGCCAGCCATCCGCCATTGGGCGGCACTCGCCTGCGGCAGACTCCGGCGCACTGCCTGTGCTACCGGACCACCGGCAATTTGGGGATCGAAGACCCAAGGCGAACCCAAGGCATAGACCCGAGCATCGCTGATACTGGTGGACTGCTCTGCGGCAAAGGTGGGAATCCCTGCCAGCAGAATCGGTTGCGTCGTTTGGGTGCGAATCGTGCTGATAATGTCGGCGAGACTCTGCGCGGGAGCGACGAGAAAGATAAAGTTCTTGGCACCTAACGGTGCGACGCCAAGGGCTTGCTGCACGGTGCTGGCGGTGTCGCCATCGCGATAGTGCGCGACTCCCACCACGCTACCGCCACCCTTCTTCCACGCCTCGAGAAAGGCCGCCTGCATGTCGGCCCCTTCGGAATCGAGGGGATAAAGCACGGCCGCCTGACGATAGCCCGCCCGCAGCGCATCTTCCGCCACTTGGCGAGCGGTCACCCGCAGGCTGATATCAAAATCGTAGACTCCGGGCTGCGTGTGGGGCTGTGCCGCCCCAAGGAGCAGAATGGGCGGATTGTTCGGGTGTCTGGCGCCAAGCACGGCATTGATATCTTGCGGCAGGGCGGGGCCGACGAAGGCGGCGCAACCGGCCTCCACCCCGGCAGCGTATTCGGTGGCATTCAGGGCCGGATCGCTGCTGTCGCTCAATGAATAGATGGCTGGCCCCGCCTCTTGTTGCGCTGCGGCCTGTAGGCCTGCAACAAAGGCGGTGGTGTCGTCGGCAAAACGGCCGGAGGTGGGCAGCAAGGTACAAATGGCACCCCGTGCCAGACCCGCGGCACTGCTACCAGCGCTGGCGTCGTCGTAATGGATGTTGGGGTGCCCCGGATGTGCCTGCAGCCAGGCCGCAAAGGCGGCTTGCCGATTGGCAGGCTCTACGTGCTCGCGCGCAATTAGCGCAAAGGCCAGCCACTCCTGCACCACCGGATCGCCGCTACGACCCCGCCAATTGCGCAATTTTGCCGAGTTCTGGGCGTCGAGGAGGGCATGAATACTACGGCGATTTTCCTCTTTGGCGACGCCCGTCAGCAGCGCGTCGCGCTTGACCAAAAAATCCAGGGCGGTGAGGTCGTGATTCTCGGCCTGATAGATCTTTGCCAGCTTTCCCATTGCCTCGGCACGGCGCTCCGGGGAGACCGTGTCGATGGCGATCAAACTCGCCAGAGCGCCGCGCGCGAGCTTGGTCTGCCCATCGCGCTCATAGGCCTGCGCTTGTATCCAGAGTGCCTCGGCGCGTTGCGCAGGCTCCTGGCTCAGGCGTAGGACTTCGGCACTCAACAATTCCGCCACTTGCGGTCGATTGCCCGCCAGCGATGCCTGGGCAGCCTTGCTCAAGTAATCGAGCTGCTTGTCCGTACCGCTCGCCGCTGCGGCTTCGATGTAGGCCTTGGCCGCGGCCAGATCCTTGCCCTGCGCCAAGAGCTGGTCGGCTTCCTGCGCCTGACTGATTTCGGGAACGGGTGCACGCGCCGGCGCCGATGTGTGCTTGTGGCTCTCCTCCCCAACGGAGTGTGGCATACTGGCGCAGGCGCTCAGCAGTGCTGACAGCAGCAGCGCCAAGGGCCAGCGCCCGTAGGTAGACGCAGTAGAAAGGAAGCGTTTGAGCATGGACAGAGTGTAGGGAGAAGACTGCAGGTGCGCAATTAGATGGAAAGGGCAGAAATCACTCGTGGCCAGCTGGATATCGTCGCTACACCCATCGGCAATTTGGAGGATCTCTCGCCGCGCGCCCAGCGCGTGCTACGCGAGGCAGACCGAATTTTGGTCGAAGATCGCCGCCACGCCCAGCGCCTCTTTCAGAGCATCGGCCTGCAGCCGCGTACCGAGCTTCTGCACGAGCACAACGAGCGCGAGCAGATTCCGCGCATTCTCGCTTGGCTCGCCGCCGGTGAGCGCTTGGCGCTCATTTCCGATGCCGGCATGCCGCTCATCTCCGATCCCGGTTACCCCGTAGTTCGCGAGCTCCGTCGGGCCGGTGTTCGCATTGCCGTCATCCCGGGTCCTTCAGCGCTCCTCGCCGCCCTTGCCATGGCCGGTTTGCCTACCGACCGCTTCTGCTTCGAGGGTTTCCTGCCCGCCAAGAGCGGGGCGCGTCAACAGCGTTTGCAGGAACTCGCGCAAGAGACCCGCACCTTGGTTTTTTATGAGGCACCCCATCGCATTCTTGTCACCCTTCGGGAGATGTGCGAGCTCTTAGGCGCCGAGCGCGGCGCGGTGCTGGCGCGCGAGCTAACCAAGCTGCACGAGGAAGGCATTGGCGAGAGCTTGGGGGAGATTCTCGCTACCCTCGATGCCCACCCGGAGCGCCAGCGCGGCGAGATGTGCCTGGTGGTGGCAGGAGTGGCAGCCAGCGCACCCGAGGAAGCCGATCTCGACCAGCTGCTGCGCCCCCTGCTTGCCGAGCTACCCTTGGCGCAGGCGGTGCGTATTGCCGAAGCACAAAGCGCCCTA
>JAWNZB010000119.1:0-5040 GCA_038447835.1 Candidatus Igneacidithiobacillus chanchocoensis
GCCGATAGAGATCGCCACGGTATACGCGCTCCACCACCGACTGCGGAGAAATCTCGGCCGGCCATTGGTTTGAGACCTGCATTTGTGCAGCGAGCCAAAGGCCGTGTTCCTGCCAGGGGTATTGGGCCAGGTAGCGAAAGAAGACGTGCCCATCTGTTTGCTGTGGCATACCGGGGATGGCCCCGCGCAGGGCCGCGGCAACGGCGGGCTCCGGGACCTCGATGGCTTTTGCAATCCAGGCCGCGGCTTGCTGCCGGTTTGATCCTGTATCCAGCCAGCGGCCGGCGGCCAGCAAGGCGCGGAGAACCGCCTGATGCATTTCCGGTTCGCGCATTGCCCAGTCTTCCCGAACTGCGAGGACCTTTTCCATGACGTTATTCCATAAAGAGTGGCTGCTCACGATGGGTTGCCCTACGCCCTCCATGGCGGCCAGGCTCCCCCAAGGTTCCCCGACACAAAACGCATCGATTTCGTCATTACGAAGGGCATCAACCATGTACCGTGGCGGAACCACGACAATTTCGACATCATTTTCCAGGTTGAGTTGCGCGGCACGCAACCAGTGGCGCAGTTGATAATGGTGGTTGGAAACCGGCGATACCACGGCAAATCGTAGTGGTAACATGGCAGGATTGCTGTGCACGAGCGAGCGCAACGCTTTGCCCAGCGTGATAGGATCGTCTTGCGTGCTCACGCCGGCCAGCAGCAGCTGCTCGTATAGCCGTTTACTTACGGTGATGGTATTGCCGTTCAGCGATAATACCATGCCGGTCACCACCGGAATTTTGGGAGAAGCAATTCCGATAGTTGCCGCCATGGGCAGAGGGGCCAGGGAGTGGGCGGCAACCAAGTCGCCAAAGAGCAGATGATCGCGCAAACTGGCCCAGGATGGCTCACGTTGCAAGCGTACCTGCAGCCCCTCGCGGGTAAAGAGGCCCAACTCTTGCGCCACCAGCAAGGGAGCGCTATCAACAAGGGCAACATAGCCCAACGAGAGTTCCGCATCGGCTTTCATTCCACTTTCCTCGGCATCCAAAAAAAAGAAAACCTCGCTTCCAAGCAAGAAGCGAGGACACCATTGTCGGTCAGATACAAGCAAGAATCATGCGCTTGATAGTGCTGCGCCGCCGGTATTTGCCTTTTAGGTAAACTGTTCTTGCCTAGTACCCCTGGCGCATTCACACTCTTACAGAAACGCATGTTACAACGACATCACAGCGGCAATCGCCGCTGGGCTTGGGATTCCAGACTTGGTGTTCAGGCTATTGCACAAAGGGAATTACAGATGAACCGCAGACAAATGATGAAGTCGATTTTTTCGGCCTTGGCGCTGCTGGGTTACGTCCGCCTGGATGTCGCCAGTGCCTCGGGCATGGGCGGGATGATGGGAGGCATGATGGGAAATGGTTCCGACGAGGAGGGGGTGCGGGCCATGATGTCTCCCGAAAATCGGGGGCCAATGCGCACCGGCATGGAGCTCTTCGAGCGGCACGCGCAAGTGCATCGCAAGGTTACCTTCTTGCCCGACGGCGTCCATGCCGTGACGATTTCCTATGTGCCAGCAACGGCCGCATTGTTGCAGGCCCATGTGGAGCAGATGTATGCCCGGCTGGCCGCGGATCACCCCTTCCCTTACCCTATAAGTCGCAGTGTGCCGGTGATGTTTGCCCACCCAAGGCTCTATCAGCGCAAACTTACGTTGCTGAAGGATGGGGTGGCGGTCACGGAGACCTCCAGCGATCCGGAGATGGTCAAGGTGATCCATGCCCACGCACGGGAAATCACCCGCTTCGTGCGGGAAGGAATGCCGGCCATGATGCGCGATATGATGTGATCAGAGCAGGATCGACGTCCTCGAAATATCTGGGGATGCTGCTCGCCAAAGGTTGCTGCGGATCTTACGGAGTCAAGGCGCTATTTGACTCGTGCCCGGTGTCTTGCCGGTTTCCAGTGTAGGACTTCTGTGAGTGCAGCATCCCGTTTGCCCATTTGGAATATTCGACAGACGTAGCATCGCCTTGTTGGTCGCGGGACTGGACTGCTGCCCAGGAGACGCGCAATTTGCTCTCTGTACCCGGCATGCGGGGGTCGAACTGCGACTGACCGTCCCGCAGGGCCGCACAGAACCCTATTTCGGTTCCGTGCCCGGTACCAGAAACACCGGCTCCTGATCGGCCGGCATCTCGGCCAACTCCGCCTCGGTCATGCGCGCGTAAACTTCCAGATTGTAGCCGGTAGGGTCGCGCAGCCAGAGTTCGTGCAGGGGGGTGCCCCGCCACGTGCTGCGCGGCGGCTTGACTACCTCGGCGCCGGCGGCCACGGCGCGGTGGTAGGCGGCAATCACTGCCTCCTTGCTCGCTACCCCCAAACCCACATGATAGAGGCTGTAGGTATCGAGGGGCTCCTCCCGGTCGTTGACCAGAATCACCAAGTTCAAACGCAGATCGGGGACGAGGAAGGTGCTGAAGCGCGCCGTTTGCTGTTTCGGTTCGACGCCGAAAAAGTCGCGGTAAAAGGCCGTGCTGCGGGCGAGATCGGCCACCCGAAAGCTCAGATGAAACTCCTGTCGATCGGGCACCAGGGGAGATAATTCTGTGGACATGACAGATACCTCAGGGTTCGCTGTGACCAATGCGTTCCAACTCTGCGCGTAGGCGCTGCGGATCCTCGTTTACCCATTCGGCAACCGGCAGCTGCAGGAGGGCTTCGATGCGATGACGCAGGATGCGGTAAGCCTTCTCGAAGGCTGCCTCGATTTCCGCTTCGCTTCCCGTCGCTTTGGCGGGGTCGTCCACGCCCCAATGGGCGCGCAGGGCAGGGCCTAGGTAGGCCGGGCAGGTTTCTCCGGCGGCACTGGCGCAGACGGTAATGACAATGTCTGGGGTGGTGGCGAGTTCGTCCCAGGATTTACTGACGAGCCCCTCGGTCGCAAAGCCTTCCCGTTGCAACAGGGCGATGCTGCGCGGGTGCACATAGCCCGCCGGATGGCTGCCAGCGCTGGTGGCGTGCAGCTTGCCCTGGGCGAGGCCGTTGAGGGTGACTTCCGCCAAAATAGAACGGCAGGAGTTGCCGGTACAAAGAAAGAGGATCTCGGGGGTTTTCATGGGGATGACCTCGATGGGGCGGGGGAAAGGGTGGATGCTGCGCCAGATGCGGGCTCGCTGGGGATGGCGCAAGACTGCGTTCCACGGCAACAGTTTTCAGTGAGGTAAGCAACGAGGGAGCGCACCACGGGCATTTGCGCGCGGTAGCGCTGAAAGCGCCCTTCGCGATGGACGCTGACCAGATCGGCATGCTGCAGCGCCTTCAAGTGGAAGGAGACGCCGTTGTGCAGTTGGCCGAGCTGCTCGGCAATTTGCCCCGAGAAGAGACCTTCCGGCTCGTGCTCCACCAGCAGGCGAAAAATTTGCAAGCGCACCGGCGAGGCCAGGGCCTCGAGGCGGGCGACAATGCGATCGGGGCTTTCTTCGGTCATATCATTCCAATAGTTCAACGCTAGTTGAATTATTGACAAATACTGCGGGCTCGTCAAGACTACCCGGGTTTTCTATCCAAGGAGTGCGGAATGCTCGCTCTAGCTATCTTCATCGTGACCCTGATTCTGGTCATCTGGCAGCCCAAGGGTCTGCAGATCGGTTGGAGTGCCCTCGGCGGCGCCGTCGTCGCCTTGGCCACGGGGGTCATCACCTGGAGTGACATCCCGGTAGTCTGGCATATCGTTTGGGATGCCACCTTCACCTTTGTCGCCCTGATCATCATCTCCTTGATTTTAGATGAAGCCGGCTTCTTTCATTGGGCGGCCTTGCACGTGGCACGCTGGGGCGGCGGGCGCGGTCGCCAGCTGTTCCCCCTCATCGTCCTCTTGGGAGCAATGATTTCTGCCGTTTTTGCCAACGATGGTGCGGCTCTGCTACTCACTCCCATCGTCATGGCCATCCTTCTGCGCCTGGATTTCTCGCCTCAGGCAACCTTCGCCTTTGTGATCGCCACTGGTTTTGTGGCCGATACCACGAGCCTACCGCTGATGATCTCCAACCTCGTCAACATCGTCAGCGCTAACTATTTCAATATCACTTTCGATCGGTATGCCTTGGTGATGGTGCCGGTGGATCTCGTCGCTTTGGCGGCGACCCTGGGCGTGCTCTGGCTCTACTTTCGTCGTGCCGTGCCAGCGGCCTATTCCACTACCCATCTCGATGCACCGCGCACGGCCATCAAAGACCCCTTGGTCTTTCGTGCCGCCTTTCCGGTGCTGGTTTTGCTACTCGTGGCCTACTTCGTCACGGCCCAATGGCAGGTGCCGGTCTCGGTGGTGACCGGGGCGGGGGCGCTGATTCTGCTCGCCCTGGCCGGGCGTTGGTTGCGGGGAGGGCGGGGCGCCTGTATCCCGGTGCGTAAGGTGCTGCACGGCGCCCCTTGGCAGATCGTGATCTTCAGCCTAGGCATGTACCTCGTGGTCTATGGGCTGCGCAATGCCGGTCTGACCAATTATGTGGCCATGGCCCTGGAGTATCTGGCGGCGCAGGGCACCGTACTGGCGGCGGTGGGGGCGGGCTTCCTAGCCGCGGCGCTTTCCTCGGTGATGAACAACATGCCGGCAGTCTTAGTGGGGGCCTTGGCCATCCACCAGCTGCCGGTGGCCACGGATCCGCTAATTCGCGAGATCTTTATCTACGCCAATATCATTGGTTGCGATCTTGGTCCCAAGTTCACGCCTATTGGCAGTCTGGCCACCTTGCTCTGGCTACACGTGCTCGGTCGCAAGGGCATGACCGTTACCTGGGGCCAGTATATGCGCACGGGATTGCTCATCACCCCGCCGGTGCTCATCCTGACGCTTCTCGCCCTGGCCTTGTGGCTGCCCTTAGTCTGAGGAGACGGCATGGAAGAGTTACAGAAATTCACCTGGCTCAGCCGCGGCTGCAGCGATTATTTGACCGACGCTACTCGCCTGGAGAGCAAAGCGAGGGCGAGTAGTCCCCGGCAGGGCACGCGGTGTACTGCATCCGCCGAAACGACCGCGAGAGCTGGGAGTGTAGG
>JAWNZB010000120.1:0-4984 GCA_038447835.1 Candidatus Igneacidithiobacillus chanchocoensis
AGGCAGCGGCTGCCGCCACCTCATTTTCCGCACCTCGTGGGTGTATGCAGCGCGCGGCGGCAACTTCGCCAAGACCATGCTCAAGCTGGCGCAAGAGCGCGAGCATCTGCGCGTGGTGGCCGACCAGTTCGGCGCACCCACCAGTGCCGAACTCATCGCCGACGTCACGGCGCTGGCGTTGCAGCGGGTGCAGCATCGGCAGTCCATGAACAGGGCTGAGGCCGGCTCCGCCGCCGCTGCGATGGCGGGACAGCCCAACCAGTCCAACCTCTACCACCTCACCGCCAGCGGCAGCACCTCGTGGCACGGCTACGCCCGCTACGTGCTGGAGCAGGCCGCAGCGCGCGGCGTGGCCTTGCGCTGCGCACCCGAGGCTGTGCAGCCCATCGCCACGGCAGATTACCCGCTGCCCGCCCCGCGCCCGGCCAACTCACGGCTGGATTGCAGCAAACTCCGAACCACCTTTGGCCTGGTTCTCCCGCCCTGGCAGACCCAGGTACAGCGCCTGATTCACGAACCTCCTCAATGACCATGCAACGCAAAGGCATCATCCTCGCCGGAGGCTCCGGCACCCGCTTGTATCCCGTCACCCAGGCCGTGAGCAAACAGCTCATGCCGGTGTACGACAAGCCGATGATTTACTACCCCCTCAGCACTTTGCTGCTGGCCGGCATACGCGAGGTGCTCATCATCTCCACACCGCAAGACACGCCCCGCTTCGAGCAACTGCTGGGCGACGGCAGCCAGTGGGGCATTCACCTGCAGTACGCCGTGCAGCCCAGCCCTGATGGGTTGGCGCAGGCCTACCTCATTGGTGAGGCCTTCCTGAACGGGGCGCCGAGCGCCTTGGTGCTGGGCGACAACATCTTTTACGGCCACGAGTTCGCCACCCAACTGGAGCAAGCCTGCGCCCAGCCAGTGGGTGCCAGCGTGTTTGCCTACCACGTGCACGACCCCGAGCGTTACGGCGTGGTGGCCTTCGACGCCAGTGGCCGCGCCATCAGCCTGGAAGAAAAACCCGCCAAGCCGCAAAGCAACTACGCCGTGACCGGCCTGTACTTTTACGACGGCCAGGCCAGCGCGCTGGCCAAAACCTTGAAGCCATCCCCACGCGGCGAGCTGGAAATCACCGACCTCAACCGCGTGTACATGGAGCAGGGGCAATTGCGAGTGGAGATCATGGGGCGCGGCATGGCCTGGCTGGATACCGGCACGCACGACAGCCTGCTGGAGGCTGCACAATTCATTCAAACCCTGGAGAAGCGCCAGGGCCTGAAAGTGGCTTGCCCGGAAGAAATTGCCTGGCGCGCCGGCTGGATTGATGATGCTCAACTGCAGCGCCTGGGCGAGCCCATGCGCAAAAACGGCTACGGCCAGTACCTGCTGCGCCTGCTGCACGACTCGGTGTTTTGAGGCCGCGCTTGCCACTCTGCACTTCGGCTCACCTTTTGGGTTGTGGTGTGTTCAACGCGGTGCTGCCTTGTCTTGATCTGCCCACTGCTTCCAACTGTTGTCGACTTCTGCCACGTCATGCCCTACACCGCCACCCCCACCGCGCTGCCCGAAGTGCTTCTGCTCGAACCCAAGGTGTTTGGCGATGCGCGGGGCTTTTTCTTCGAGAGCTACAACCGCCAAGACTTTGAGGCGGCCACCGGGCTGGACGCCAGCTTTGTGCAAGATAACCATTCCCGCTCGGCCCAGGGTGTGCTGCGTGGCCTGCATTACCAGTTGGTGAAGCCCCAGGGCAAACTGGTGCGCGTGGTGGATGGCGCGGTGTGGGACGTGGCGGTGGATCTGCGCCGCAGCTCACCGCGCTTTGGGCAGTGGGTGGGCGTGGAATTGAGCGCTGAGAACAAACGCCAACTGTGGGTGCCGCCGGGCTTTGGTCATGGTTTTCTCACCTTGAGCGCGCATGCCGAGTTTCTTTACAAGACCACGGACTACTGGTACCCCGAGCACGAGCGCAGTGTGCGCTGGAACGACCCGCAACTGGGCATTGCCTGGCCGCTGCAGGCTGTGGGCGAGCCGGTGCTGGCGGGCAAGGATGCGGGTGCGCCTACACTCGCCATTGCCGAAACGTACACATAAGAATTGGCGTGAATGACTTGCAGCCCGGCGCGTAATGACCATGAAAACTGCATCATTGGCCGACCTGTTCGCAAAGCATGAGGGCAAAGTATCCGACAAATGGTCGTTGTACCTCACGGAGTACGACCGGCTGTTCGAGCCCTATCGCCATCAACCCATCGCGCTCCTTGAAATTGGCATCCAGAACGGTGGTTCTCTGGAAATATGGGCCGAGTTCTTCAAGAAGGCGAAAGCCATCGTGGGCTGCGACATCAACCCAGCGTGTGCAAATCTGGCGTATGACGATGCTCGTCTGCACGTAGTGGCTTTGAATGCCAATACCGATGATGCCGAGAGCAGGATTCTCGAATGCTCGCCGCAATTTGAATTGATCATTGATGACGGCTCGCATCGATCTGGAGACATCGTTCACTCCTTTAGCCGTTATTTCAGGCATGTGGCCGATGGTGGTTTGTATATCGCGGAAGACTTGCATTGCAGCTACTGGGGTGACTATGACGGTGGGCTTTACCAGCCCTGCTCGTCGCTGGCCTTCTTCAAATTGCTGGCCGATGCCATCAACCATGAGCATTGGGGAATTGATTCGCAGCGGGCCGACCTTTTCAGGGATTTCACGTCGAAGTATGGAGTGGATACCCCTGAGGAAGCCCTTGCAAGCGTTCATTCGGTCGAATTTCTGAACTCGATATGCGTCATCAGAAAGTCTCGACCTGAAAACAATACGATTGGTCCGCGACGCGTTTCAGGGCAAGTCGCCACAGTTGAGACTGCGGTGTTTGGATTGAACGGGACCGACATCTCGCATCCAGATCAAAGCGCCAACGTCTGGGCCTTCAATGCGCAAGCCGAGCATGACGGACTGAAAGAAATCATTCAGACCCTTGCAACATTGACGCGCCAAATTGAAAATAAAGACCGTGAAATTCAACAACTGGCCGCTTTGACACAGGAGCAGGAACGCGATTTCATTCAGGCGCTGCAAGCTCTGCAACAAACGCAGGACGCACAACGAGAAGAGACAAATCGGGCACTCGCCCTTCGCGAGCAGGCACTGAACGAAACACTGGGCTCCGCCCGACAGCAAGCAGATGAACAACAGTTGGCGCTGATCGAACAAGGGCAGGCGATCACGCTGCAACTGCAGGCCCTCCAGCAAACCCATGAAGAACAAACCACAACACTGATCCACGCACATGCAGAGCGCGAGCAATCGCTCAACGCACAACTGACGCTTGCCCTGCAGCAGATGGAAGGTCTATCGCTGCAGAGTGCTGAACGCGAGCGTGCGCTCTCTCAGCAGTTGCAGGATGCGCAGCGTGTGCATGATCAGCAGAGGGCTGAGCAACTGCGTGCTCAGGTTGAGCGTGAACAAGCGCTCTCTGCGGAACATGCTGCACTGCTGCGCTCGCATCAAGCACAAGTGGAGGCACTGAATACGACGCACGCAGAACGCACGGGAGAACTTGAGAGGCGATTGATCGTCGCGCAAGAGCAGACCGAAGCTCTAACGCAGCAAGGCATCGCGCGCGAGGAGGCGATTTCGGCGCAGTTGCTGGACCTACACCACAAGCATGATCAACAACGCCAGGCGCTGGATCGGGACCAAGCCGAACGTGACCGCAATCTGCACGAACAAATTGCCCACGTCCAGGAGCAGTTGGATCGGCAAGTGCTGCTTGGCGCCGAGCGAGAAAAGGCGCTCTCCGAGCAATTGCGTGTTTTGCAGCAAACACATATTCAGGAATCGCAGGCGCTGCATCAGCAGCATGCTGAGCGTGAACTCGACCTCAAGACAAACTTGAGCCTGGCCCTTCGCCAGATCGAGGCCCTGGTGCGCCAAGGCGCCGAGCGAGAAGCGGCTTTCGCATTGCAACTTCAGACCCAGCAACAAAGCTACGAACAGAAACAGCAAACGCTGGAGCGTGAATTTGAAACCAACCAAACCGACTGGTCTCGGCGCGAAGCGCAGTGGGAGGAGGAACGTGCGCAGCAGGCCTCCTCGATTGCAGCCTTACAGGTCACGATGCAGTCTCTTGAGGAGTCTTTTTCCTGGCGCTGGACCGCGCCTTTGCGTCGTCTCGCCATTGTCATTCGTCATTTCAGTAGCCGATGAGTGCGCCTAGTCATCACAGCCCTACCGATTCCGCGCAATGTTTCCCGAATCAACCCGGACGGAAGACTAAGCGAGACCTCGTCCAGCACGTCAAGGGGCGCCTATTCCCGCTGACGCCATTGACGCTTCTGTTGGAAAAGCTCATCGAATTGCTGCCGAGGCGCTGGGTTCCGATACGCCTCGAACCTCGCTCGGATGTTGCTGAGCTTGGCTCCGGAAAAGGCGAATTCAGAGCGACAGGCAAGCACCCTAGCTTTTCCATCGCCTTAACTCCGACCATTGCACGGGGGGGATGGTTTTATCTCGAAGCAGCTTTGGTGCGCCATACCGGGGAGCGAGAGGCACGCTTGCATGGTCAGTTGGCTGATGGGCTTGGCACAACCTTCGAAATTCCCATTCCCAGCAATTTGCGCGGCACGGTTCGAGAGGTGTTTTACCTCCATGGGCCGGTGGCGAGCCTTTATTGGTCGCCGATGTCCGGGCCAGGGTTTTTCTCGCAGAGCACCTTGCTGGTTCACAAGATCAGCCGCCTGGAGAGTTTGTTTCGCCGCCTGCACCGTGTTGGACTGACTCTTTGGAATCAGAGGCACTTATCCGCTGAAAGAAAATCAGAACTGACCTGGCGTAGCGCTGCCCGGAATCTGCACGACGCCTATGTGACGACGGCGCGGATGCAGATTCAGCGCTATCAGGGGTTGGATTACAGCGGCTTCATTGCGCGGCACGAAACCCTCCGACCGGAAGCGCTGCTCAGGCTGAAGGCCGAACTGAATTCCAGCGATG
>JAWNZB010000121.1:0-4946 GCA_038447835.1 Candidatus Igneacidithiobacillus chanchocoensis
TGCGGTGCTGGCGGGTTCAGGCGGGCTCGATTCAGCGGAGTGAATCTGCCTGCGGCCATCATCTCGGCGGATGATGAGCTCATCTATATGCAGGTCGCTGTGCTCTGTGACCTCGATGCGCACTTCGAGGCCCTCTTGGGCTTCGGCGAGGCTAAATGCCAATCGCGCGATCAGGTTCGGATCGTGCGTGTTTGCCTCGATGAGCGCTTGAGCCAGGATGGTTTTGCCTTGATCAACGCAAATATCGGCTAGGGCATCGCCTGTGCCCGCACAGCCAATCGCCCCGCGGATTTCTGCCACATAGCGGCCCGGTTTGAGGTTGAGATAGGGACCAAACAGCAAATGACCCGGGTGGCCCGTGCTGATGATGGCCCGCCCTTCGCGCGCACCTATTTGGGTTTTAAGCCGGTCGTCACTACCCCAGTAGCGTGCCATGAGGGTATCGTCTTTTTTCGGCTGCCATTCGCTTTGCCATTGGTCGCGCAGCACGCAGTCCAGCATTTTTTCGGTGGCCTGTGCCCATGTCATCCACGGCATACCTTCCACCGATGGCGCTTGGCCCTGCGCCTGCAACTCCAGCCAAGCTTGCACGGCGCGGGCGAGGTCTTGTGGGGCATAGCCCGTGAAATACAGGGCGTGTTCACCACACACTTCGCGGAAGACGGGAATATCGCGCGCGATGATGGGCAGTTTGCGCATGGCCGCTTCAATCAGCGGCAGGCCAAAGCCTTCGTTTTTGCTGGCGGCAATCAGGCAGGTGCTGGCCTCGTACACTTGTTCGAGATAATCGTCAGAAATACCCTCCAACCAGAACAGATGGCGCTCGCGCTCTGTGTGCTGGCGCAGGCGCTCGGCCAGGGCCTCGGTTTTCCAGCCCGCTTTACCAACGATAACCAAATTGGCCTGCACGCCTTGCCGCCACAACCACTCGAATGCAGCGAGTGCCTGATCCTGCATTTTGCGTGGCTCCAACGTGCCCACCATTAAAAAGGCGGGGTAGCGGCGAATGGCGGCAAGTTGACGCGCCTGTTCGCGGGTGTTTGGAGCATGGCCTTCGACTGCCTTGACAATATTTGCGCCATGGTGCGCCCAGCCTAAATGCACAGGGTGACTGTTTTGCGAAGCGAAATTCTCGAGCCAATCGGCAACATCCCGCATTACGGTATTCGAAACACAAAGAAGAGCATCTGCACGGGCTATCGTCTCCATCCAACGGCGATGACCAGCAGTCACCGATTCAAACGTCGTCTCAGCTTGGATGAGCGGTAAAATGTCGTGAACAGTAAAGACGACCTTCACACCACGTTGCCGCCACTCCGCCAAAGTTTGCCAGTGTTGTGGGACGAGGTTGGGTTGCCAGTCCACGCCCCAAAAAATGTCGCCAGGGGCAATTTCGACCGGGTCCTCATTGAGAGGCAAATCCCCTAAATCCAAAAAACCTGCGGTAAAGCGGCGAGCGTAACGGTAACTGTGTTCCGCTGTCGCATAGACTGGTTCCACAGTAAAGCCTGTCGGTGGATACTCGAATAATTCTTGCAGCACACTGCGCACAACCCGTTGGATTCCGGTTTTAGCGTCACTTCGCGCCATTTCCGAAACATCCACCAAAAGCTGCCGCCATGCCGGTCGTTTGGGTGGGCATAGCTCTGCCATGCGTTGAGCCAAGCGCGATAAATCTTGCGGGTCATCAGGCGCGCCTAAACGGGCAATATGTTGCGCCATACCCAGGGTGTTTTTTTGCGCTTGCGCATAAGCCCCCTCGATGGCCTTGGCGTATTGCGCCGCGCAATGCCGTGGAGCGTGTTCGGCTTCAATGCAGGCTCGCGCCCGCACGCCCAACTCACTGCGCAGGGCGGGATTGCGCCACAGGCGTTCGAGCGCTGCGCTCAGTTCCGCATCGCTAAAGGTATCGGGCAACATCAACACAGCCTCTGCGGGCAGTTCTGCCATGCTGCCGTTGGCATTGACAATGGTCGGTATGCCGTAGTTCATGCAATCTAGCACGGTGCCCGAGGTTTCCCCGCGCGAGAGCGTGCGCAACTGCACGGCCACATCGGCGGCCTGCAAGTACAGGCGATAGGTTTCTTCTTCCGCCCAGCCGCTGATGCGCGCTTGACTGGCAAAGGGCGGGGTTTGCAAGGTTTGCTGAATCTGCGCCCCATATTCGCCTTGGTCGTTTTTGCCGACGAACACTAACTGACTGTTTGCGTCTTGTGCCAAGGACGAGCGTTGCCAAGCCGCCAAAAGACGATGATTGAGCTTCATCGGGCCTAAAAGGCCAAAGCTGCACACCAAGAAGGTATCGGGCGCAATACCTAAGTCAGAGCGCGCCTGCATGCGATCGACTTTAGCAACGGGTACCCGCAGGTGTTTGATGTGCGCCCAATCTTCAGCAAAGCCAGCCCCATAGAATTGCGCGGCCAGCTTGCGGGAATACTCCGCATGCACAATAACCCCTAGCGCCGCTTGCAAAACCGGCAGATTGGCGGGGTAACGCATGATGATCTCGGTGGCATCTTGAGCGCGACGCGCGTCCATCAGCGCGGGCCAGCCGTGCGAATCTAACAGGGCTTGCGGCCAAACTCCCTGCTGCCGATTTTCCAGCACCCACGCCAACACGCCGCTCAGGAAAAAATCATGTAATACCACCACACCTGGGTAGCGTTGAATGAGATCAAACTGATGGGCGTGAAACTCAGAATTACCAAACTGATACAGCACGCGGTCAAACAGTTGACTGTTGCGTTCAAACCAGGCCAGGCTGCGAATGGGTGCATTGCCCAAGACCCACGGATCGGTGACTGCCTCGGGTTGCGCCACGATCACATCGATGGCGTAATGCCGTGAGAGCGCAGGGAGCAGCTCGGCGCTGTAATCGGCGATGCCCGACTGTGCTGGCTGGAGCGGCGAGAAATAGGCCAGGCGCGGGCGGTGAGCGTGAGGACATGATGGTGGGCTGACCACCTGCGCTTGCTCGCTTTGCCATTGAGCGCGCCATGCCTCCAGCGCATCTAGGGCACGCTGGGCGGTACGCTCCCAAGAGAAGTTTTTGGCCTGCCGCAAGCCGTGTTCGATCAGCGCGTTACGGAAGGCGACATCGCTGAGGGCGCGTTCCATGTGGCGGGCTATGTCGCTGCTGTCCTCGGGGTTGAACAGCGCTTCGTCCCAGCCCAAAACTTCGGGCAAACTCGTGCTGTTGGAAGCCAGCGTGGGCGCACCGCAAGACATGGCCTCCAGCACCGGCAGGCCAAAGCCTTCATGCAAGGAAGGGAACACAAACAGCGCACAGCTTTTATACAGCGCAATCAGCTCCTCGTCCGTCACCCAGCCGGGAAACACGAGCTGCTGCTCATTCAGCCCCTTCTCGGCAGCAAAGGCCAGCAACTGCTGCTGTGTTCCCTTGTCAATCGAGTGCACGAGCACGAGTTGATGCGCATCTCGTAGCGGCTGGCGGAGCTTGGCAAAGGCTTCGATCAGGTGCTTGACGTTTTTGTGCGGATCAAAAGCACCGGCATACAACACAAAGGGCTTGGTGATGCCAAGGCGCGACGATACATCTGTGGTGCCGCCAGTTTCGGCAGCCAGCTTTTGAAAGCGGGCATCGGCAGCACAAGAGACATTGATAACCCGCTCCGCAGGCCAAGATAAATAGTGCAAGCCCTCTGTGCGTGAAGATTCTGAAATGGCCAGCAAAAAGTCCGCTTGGTGTAGGTGCTCTAAGCTACGGTAATACCATTTTTTAAGGGGCAAATATCCAAGATGTAACTTGGGATTAAGTAAGGGAATCAAATCATAAAGCACTACCGCCACCGGATAGATGCGCTCAGATTTATCAATAGAAGAAACGGCGTCGTCTTCCTTCCCTTCAAACAAGCTAGTGATAATGAGAAAATCAGGCGAAAGACTGGCAATGAATTGCTCATACAGCAACTCCGAGGCACGCCGCCGCCAAAGGTTGGATTCATCCAAGGCATGGCAGGGCGATACGGGCCGGAAAATCTGGAACTGGCTTTTACCGAGTAGCCCAGAAAATTCCTGCTGCAATGCATCAAGGGTGTCATCAAACGCGCCATTGAGCGCCAACACAATTTCATGCTGCGGCTGCGCTAGGCGTGCAAAAGCTTTGGCAAACTGCAAGGCAAAGCGGCCAATGCCCCGGGTACGGCTTGCACATTGCGCACCTTGCAAATCAATCACAATACGCATGAATCAAAACTCCAGTTCAGGTGCGGGCAAGGCAGCACGCAATTGATGGTAAGCCCGCCGGGCCGCTGGGGTCAGAGATGCCGTTCGCGCTTGGTATTCGGCGGATTGGCGCAAATGCTGTTGCAGCGCATTGAGGTTTGGGAAATGACGATGTGCTTCGATGACAACCGCGCTTTCAGGCGCGCGCCCTAGTATGCGGTGGAACGCGCGGGTGACGTCGTCTTTTGAGAGTGGTGGCGTGGGATTGGTGGCTACTTGGAGCTCAGGCCGAATGGAAGATGTCGACCTCTCGATGCGATTGACGACGTTTTCCCTGCTTGCTTGCCATTGCGCGAAAAATTGCGCGAAAAGCTCCACCGCGCTGGCTAGTTGATTTGCTGCGCGATCAAGATGCGCCGAGATGGCGCCGAATTGATCCGAGAGCAGCTGCGCGGATTGTCTCCTACCTCTTCCAAAAAAAACCAGCAAACGGCCCAATCCACTTTGCCGAAACCGTTCTTGTTTGAGTAATCCGGGTAAACCTTGAATACTTGACAGATTTTTTGCTTCAGCCGAACGTGCTAGCTGGAATATAATACTGGACCTGCTATAACCCAGTGCAAGTCGCCCCAGGTAATAACGCATGCCTTGTTCATCAGGAGCCCGCCCTAATAGATTTTCATAAGCAACACGAATGAATTCTCTTTCGCTGAAGCTGAAAATTTCAGTAATGTGATTGATTTTCATGTATCGTTCAATTG
>JAWNZB010000022.1:0-25428 GCA_038447835.1 Candidatus Igneacidithiobacillus chanchocoensis
GCCCTATGGATATCAGGACTCTATCTATCGGTGCCGGCTTCAGTGGGTTTCATTGCCTTGCTCGGTATTGCTGTGCTCAATGGAGTAGTCCTGGTGAGTCATTTCAATGAGCTGCTGGAGCGTGGACTGCCTATTGTGCAGGCCGTTCGCGAAGGTGCACAACGGCGACTGCGACCGGTAATGATGACGGCGACGATTACGGCCCTTGGGCTGATCCCGCTGCTTTTCGCTACTGGGCCTGGGTCGGAGATCCAAAAACCTTTGGCTGTGGTGGTAGTTGGCGGGCTCCTGAGTTCCACAGGGCTGACGCTGATTCTTCTGCCCCTGCTTTTCGCCCGATTTGGCTTGCCGCCCAAGGCTGGGGAGAGAAAGTGATGATGCAACGCAAAATGTACTTCAGGATTGCGGTGCTGATCTGCGTTGGTGCTCTCGGTTTCTGGGCAGGGGCGGTCCTTGCGCAGGCGGCTATTCTTTCGGCGTTGGAAGCGCCAGCCCTCCCCTCGCCCGCCCTGCTGGATGAAAGGGCTCTGCTGCGTCTTCCTACGCTGACATCCGTAGAAAAGATCCTCGCAGAGGCTCCGGCCCTAAAGGTCGCCCAGGCGCAGCGCCAAGCTGCCCAATTCCAGGCCGACGCCCTGCGCCGCGGCAGCAATGAGTTTAGTGTTTGGGCCCAGGTGCAGAGCCGCGATGTCCGCTCTGGACCCGATCAGGGACGCTACTCCGAATGGCAAACAAGCATTCAGCGCCCCATACGCTGGCCGGCGCAGGGCACTGCCGCCAATAGTCTGGGCAAGGCAATGCTGCATAGTGGCGAAGTAGCCCTTGGTGACGCCCGCCATGAAAGCCTACGGGAAATGTTGCGCATGTTGGTAGCTGTCCAGCGCAGTGCTGCCTTGGCTCAGCTTTCCACGGATGCCGTTAAACTCTTGGCCGCTCAAGTTGTGGCTGTGGAAAAACGGCAGGCAGCGGGGGATGCAAGCCTGCTGGAGCTGGACCGAATTCGTGCGGAAGCAGCCCAGGAGGAAGCCATGGCAACGCAGGATCGCGCCCACGCGAACGCCGCATTGGCTGCTTGGCAAAGTCGCTATCCTGACATCCCAGCCCTACCGCAATCGATATCTGCAGCCCTGCCCCCAGTCGACGCCGACCGGGGCGATCTCCTCCGCATTTTCCTGCAGCACAACCACGAATTGGCGTTATTAGATGCCGACTGGCAGAAAAGTCTTGCGCAGGCGCGACAAGCGCGAACCCAAGAGCTACCCCAACCAACCGTTGGAGTATATTTGGCAGCGGAGCGAGGAGGGAACGAGAGTATCGTAGGTCTGCAGGTTTCCATGCCGATCCCGAGCGCCAGTCGGAAGGATCAAACGGCTGCCCTGCAAGCCGAAGCGACGGCTGCTCGCTGGCGGCTTACCCTAGCCCATGACCGTTTGCAGGCAGATTTCTTGCGCCGCTTGCAGGAGGCGCAGGGCTTGGGGCAAGGCAGCGCACAGTTACAGCAGGCCTACCAAGCCCAATGGCAAGCGAGTCAGCGGGCACAAAAAGCCTACTTTTTGGGGGAAAGCTCCCTTAACGACTGGCTGCAAAGCCGTCGGTTGGGTTTGCAGAGCGCGCGGGAATGGATGCAGAGCCGTTTTGAGGCCGAAGCGGCATCGGCAGAGATTCTCCTGGATACGCATCGGCTTTGGGCGACGGACCCGATAGCGAGTAGCGTGGAAGCTGAGGCGGCCAGCATGGGACAATAACGCTTACGTGCAGGGGGGAAGTCGCCCTTCCTGCCCGAATCTTTCGAGGGATTCGTCACCCCGGGTTGATAATTGAATAAGCATCATTATTGACAAAATACTCGTTATCAGGAATTCTTGCGCTCACCACCAAACAAGTTGGGAGCAAGAAGTGATTCGAGGATTTCTGAAAACGCTGTTGTGGACCAGCTCCTCCCTATGCTGGAGCGCTGTGGCTTGGGGTGCATTGCCGGGGCCGGGGGAAGATTCGGCCGCTGCCGGGCAAACCGGCGTCGCTCCGCGTTACTTGACCAACTACACTCATCTCGTTGATGGCGTCTCTTGGGCCGGTCATCTGGATACTGAGCTTTTCAGCAATCTTTCCGGCGGCATAAAGCGCGGCGCCAGTAACGATACTGCGGGGCAGCTGGGCCTGCAGTGGGACAGCGAAAAGGCGGGAATGTGGAAGGGCGGCCAAATCAATCTTTCTACTTTTGCGACCTACAGCAGTGCCGAGCAAACGGATTTCAGCGGTGATCAGCAGGTGGCGAGCAACATCTACGCGCCAACCGGGATTCGACTGTACGAAGCCAATTATCGCCAGCAATGGACGCCATGGTTGGCTACCCGGGTGGGCTTCACCGACTTCAATCTCTACTTCGATGTGGCGAGTAATGCCCTGCAGCTCATCAACAGCTCGTTTGGGTTAACGCCGACCATCTCGGTGAATGTACCGGCAGCGCCAACCTATCCCTACAGTGGCCTGGGTTTTATCGTTAGCACCCATGGTAACAACTGGAGCAGCAAGGCGGGGATTTTTCAGGGCGATGCCCTGCATCCCTGGAGTGGGACTTTTGACCGGGGCTATCTGGCACTCTGGGAGGGCGCCCTGCACCTTGGCCGGGAGGATGTCGATGACCCGGACGACGACACCGAAACCTTTGGACAATGGGTGTTCAAGCTGGGGGCCTGGCACTATCAGCAGCCCCGTTTTGAGGAAGTCGAAGATCTTGGCCCCAGTAGCAGCGGGCTCTACGGGGTGGTAGAGGCGCACTATGATGTCGGCGGGGTGCAGCTTGGGCCTTTCCTGCAATGGGGTGCCTCGACCGCTACGCAAAACATCGTGCCGTGGTACTTGGGGTTGGGTACCAAAATATCGCACTTTGTGCCCGGGCGCCCCAACGACGCCCTCTCCATCGGCTTCGCGCGGGCGGGTTTTCGCGCCGCGGCGCTACAAAACGCTCTTGGCCTCGAAGCGAGCGAAGACGCGCAAGATGCGCCCGCGGTCGGTCGCTTACACAGTGCCGAAACCGCCTACGAAATTACCTATGTAGCCAAGCTGAATGACCACGTCAGCATTCAACCCGACTTGCAGTACATCAGCCATCCCAGCGGTATCTATCCCAATGCCTTGGTCGGTATTCTCCGTCTGCATCTGGAGTTTTCCTGACCCGGTAGCCTTCTCCTCACTCGTCTCCGTAGCCGATTGCGCGCCCCTGGGCGCGCTTTTTTGGGTTGACAGCCATCCTTGGGCGTAGGAGTATTCGCAACACAGTTGCATTTATGGAGATTGCCGCAATGTTACTTCGCAAAACGCTTGTTTCTTCCCTGGCGCTTGGCTGGGGATTGCTCTTTTTGGGTCTGGGCAGCGCCGAGGCGGCCGCGATCAAGGCGGTCGGGGTAGAAAACGAATACGCCAATGTCATCAGCCAAATCGGTGGACCCTATGTGCAGGTGCAGGCCATCGAAAGCAATCCCAATACCGACCCGCATACCTTTGAGGCGAGCCCCGCCGTAGCCCAAGAGGTAGCCGCCACACAGCTGGTAGTGCGCAATGGCCTGGGCTACGACAGCTGGGCAAAGAAGATCCTTGCTGCTCATCCCAATTCGGCGCGCAAAGTGATTGTGGTGCAGGACCTTTTGGGTCTGCCGAGCGACACGCGCAATCCGCACCTCTGGTATAAGCCCGAAACCATGCCCAAGGTGGCGGCGGCGGTGGCGGCGGCCCTGACGGAGATGATGCCAGCGCAAAAGAGTTATTTTGCAGCACGGGTGAAGGCCTTCGATGCCTCGCTGCAGCCTTGGTTTGCCGGGTTGCGCGCCTTTCGCAGCAAGTACCCGCATCTGCCGGTGGCGGTAACCGAGCCGGTGGCGGACTACATGCTCGAGGCGGCGGGCTGCGACATCAAGACTCCCTGGGCCTTGCAGGCGGCCATCATGAATGGCACCGATCCGGCGCCGCAGGACGTTAGCACCCAGAATGCCCTCTTTCAGCGTCATCAGGTCAAGGTCTTCCTCTATAACCAGCAGGTAACCGACAGCCTGACGCAGTCGTTTCTACACAATGCCAAAGCGGCAAAAATTCCGGTGGTAGGGGTGTATGAAACCATGCCCACGGGCTATGACTACCAGCGCTGGATGATGGCAGAGTTGAATGCCTTGGAGCGGGCGGTAAGCCAAGGGCAATCGACCACCGTCTTGCACTAACTCTTGCCAGCCGGGCGAGCACGCTCTAGGCTCCTGGGAGTTTTTCCTGGGAGCCTTTTCATGTTGCATTCGCGCTGGGATTTCCTGCCCTCTTGGTCGACCATGATCCACGACCGCCTCTGGTCTTGGGCAGGACATCTGCTGGCAGCGGCGCTGGTCCTGCTCATAGGAATTTGGCTGGCGCGTTGGCTCAGCCGCCTTGCGGCCCATACCCTCGAGCGCTTTCATTATGATCTGACCCTGGCGCGTTTCCTCGAATCCGCCATCAAGATTGCGCTGTACTTGATCGTTTTTGTGGCCGCCCTCGGCCAGTTGGGGGTGGAGACGACTTCTTTGCTGGCCATGCTCGGTGCGGCTGGTTTGGCCATCGGCCTGGCTCTGCAGAAGTCTTTGAGCGACTTTGCTGCGGGTGTTTTGCTGCTCCTGCTGCGACCCTACACCGTTGGCGATACCGTGGAAGTGGCGGGTATTTCTGGGACCGTAGAGCGCATTCATCTTTTTCAGAGCATCCTCATCAGTAGCGACAATCGGCGCCTCTCGGTGCCCAACGGTAAGATCGTCAGCGGGGTAATCACCAACAATTCGGTGTTGGGGCAGCGGCGCATCGATCTGGTTTTGGCCATCGCCCAAGACGCGGATCTGCGTCGCGCTCTCGGCATCCTACCCGAAGTGATTGCCGCCGAAGCGCGGGTATTGGCAGATCCCGCCCCTAGCTACGGGGTGCTGGAGCTGACGGAAACCAGCGTGCAGCTGTTCGCCCGCCCTTGGGTGCTGGCGGCGGACTACGCCAACACCCGCAGCGCCCTGCTCGAGGCCATCAAGGTAGCCTTTGACGAGGCCGGCGTTGCCCTTGCCTCGCGCCAAACCCTGGCGGTCTCCCACTCGGAACCCGCTGCATCTTGAGCGGAAAGCGTACCGATCGACTCCTGGCCGCGGTACTGACGGCATTTTTGCGCCTGTGCGCGGTCTTGCCACGCCCCCTGCGGGTGCTGCTTGGGAACTTCTTGGGAGAACTGGCGATGCTGGTGCCGCGGGCACGCCGGGTGGCGCGCATCAACCTCGGCTTGGCTTTTCCGGAATTGTCACCACGTGCGCGCCGACGCCGACTGCGTGCCCATTTCCAGCAGCTAGGGCAGGCCTTTGTCGAACTGGGGCCACTTTGGTTTTGGCCGCTGGCGCGCAGCCTGGCCCTGATCCGTTCGGTGCGCGGTGTGGAGCTGGTGGATGCCGCCCTGGCCGAGGGCAAGGGGGTGATTCTGTTTACCGCCCACCTGGGGGCTTGGGAGGCGGCGGTGCAGTACATCGGCCAGCGTTGGCCGGTGACGGTGCTGTACATGCCCACCCGCAATCCTGCCATCAATGCACGCATGGTGGCGGGGCGCGGGCGTAGCGGCGCGCGCTTGGTGGCCAAGGAGGGCGGCATTCGCCCCTTACTGCAGGCGCTGCAAAAAGGGGAAGTCGTGGGGGTGCTGCCAGACCAAAACGTCGACCCCAAGGAAGGGGTCTTTGCACCCTTCTTTGGGCGCCCGGCCTGCACCACTCCCCTGCTTGGGCGCTTGGCGCAGCGGCGCGGTAGCCCGGTCTTTGGCCTCTTTGCCTATCGATTACCGGCTGGGCGCGGCTTTACGATCGAGATCCTGCCCATGCCTGCGGGTTTTCCGAGTGGTTGCGACGAAGACGATGCCGCGACCATGAATGATGTTCTCGAGGCTGCTATCCGCAAGGCGCCGGAGCAATATTGGTGGGTGCATCGTCGTTACAAAGACCCCGCCCCCGGCTGGGAATACCCCTACTGAGGGGGGCTTGAAAAGCATTTTTGCGGTCCCCAATTTCCGAGCAGGTGAGTGACAGCCAATGCAAGGAGGTTCGTATGAGTCAGGAAAAAACCCCAGCTCCCGTCCAGGTATTGGATCCTGTGGAGCAGATTTTTGATGCGGTATTACCGGGCTTCTTCCGGCCGATGCAGGGCGCTACGGGTACCCGACCCAACGTTGCCCATATCGATGTCATCGACCGCGACAACGAGATTGTGGTCAAGGCCGAGGTGGCTGGTGTCGATAAAGACAAGCTCGACATCCAGGTACATGGCAATCAGGTGTACATCAGCGGCAGCAAGGAAGAAGAAGTCAACAAGGAAGAAGGCAAGATCATCTATCGCGAGCGTCGATACGGGAATTTCTCGCGTACCATCCAGCTGCCGGTGGATGTGGACGCCAGCCAGAGTAAGGCCAGTTATAAAGACGGTGTGCTGGAACTGGTGCTGCCCAAGGCCGAGTCGGCCAAGCGGCGCAAGATTACCGTCGAGTGATCCACACCGTAACACGCAAGGGGGCTGCGGCCCCCTTTTTTTATTGCACCGTAACGGGGCGTTCTGCCGTGCCCGTTTGGCCACTGTTGTCGACCCAGCGCAAGCGCAGCAAACCATTCTTTTCTACGCGTACGGGAAAGGCTAGGTAGGGGTTGGGGCTCATCATGGCCGAGCAATCGAAGGAGCACAGGGGCTTACCGTCCAACTCTACCGTCACTTGGGTGATGAAGCTTGCCTTGCCGGCCTCTTTGGCGGTTTCCATGGTATGGAAGAGCAGGGTACGCACTTCGACGATTTCGCCCGCGCGCACTCGTTGTGGCACCTCGAGCAGGATGCCTTGTTCCCGCCGGCCTATGAAACTGCTGGTGGTTGCCAGAAGGCTCATGGTTTTTTCTCCGTAGATTTTTTGAGAAGAGGAGCGAGGGGCAGGCCGACGCGCACCGGCGCTGGCGCCGAGGCAAAGAGTTGCCCGCGGTTGCTGCGGGCCACCACGCGCACGGCGCTATCTTGAAAGACTTTCACCCGCAGGTAGCAAGCGGCGCGTCCGTTGGCGGGGCTGCAGTGGAAAATGGCCGCCAAGGGGGTCGGGTTGTGGTCGACGAATATATAGAGCGCTTCGATATAGTCGTCGCTGTGCATGGGGTGGTCGACGGCCACCGAAACCGGCACCGAGAGAGGATCCTCGACGGTAGTGGGCACGCGCAGGCGAAGCTTGGGCGAGGGCGGCAACTGGTCCTTGGCGACGGTAGCCTTAAGGGCCGCCTCGAGACTTTCGGCGGCAAAGGCCGCTGCGGGCCAGGTATTCAATTGGGCGGCTTGGGCAATGCGCGTGCCCACCAGCGTGGCGCCGACGGCCAGGCTGCTCGCCATGGCGCTCAAACGCAGGAATTCCCTTCGTTGCATGCTCTTCTCCGAATGCTGCGGTTGCCTATCAGCCTACAGCATAGTCGACGATGCCGCGGCTGACAAAGCGGCTATTTGCCAATACAGAAGCGCGAAAAAATTTCGCCAAGAATTTCCTCAACATCGACAGCACCGGTGATTTGCCCGAGGGCCGCCGCCGCATCGCGCAGGCCCTGGGCGAGGAGTTCCTCGGCGCCGGCGTGCAGCTGAACGGCGGCCTCTTGCAGGGCGTTGTCGGCAGCCTCCAGGGCAAGAACGTGCCGTTGCCGGGCAAGATAGGGGGCGCTGTCTTCGCCACCCACGACCGCGCGCAAATGCGCGCGCAAGTCCGCAAGCCCGGCGCCGGTGCGCGCCGAGAGGCCAAGGCTGGGTGGGCCAAGTTCGGGCGGGCAAAACGCCGGTACCAGGTCCACTTTGTTCCAGAGCAAGGTGCAGCGCTGCGCGTCGAGTTCGGCAAGGATGGCGGCATCTTCCGCTTGCCAGCCGCTGCTGGCATCGAGCAGCAGCAGCACCCAATCGACCCGCGCCAAGAGCGCCCGGCTGCGCCGCACCCCTTCCTGCTCTACCGGATCATCGCTCTCGCGCAGACCGGCGGTATCCAGCAGCTCCACCGGTAGGCCATTGAGGGTGATTTCTTCGCGCAGGATGTCGCGGGTAGTGCCGGCAATGGGGGTGATGATCGCCGTGTCGCGACCGGCTAGGACATTGAGCAGGCTCGATTTTCCGACATTGGGGCGGCCGAGCAGGGCAACCCGGGCGCCGCGACCGAGCTTTGCCCCCTGCCGACTTTGTTGCAGCAGGGTTTGCAACTGCTGCTGCACGCCCCGGAGCTGTTGGGCGATCGCCGCCATATGCGCCTCGCCCAAGTCTTCCTCGCTAAAATCGAGGCCTGCCTCGGCAAGGGCAAGGGCGCCGAGAATTTGTTGGCGCAAGGCATCGATACCCTCGGAAAAACGCCCCTCGAGGCTGGCCAGGGCAGCGCGGGCTTGGGAACGACTGCGGGCGTGGATCAGATCCGCTACCGCCTCGGCTTGGGCGAGGTCGAGCCGCCCATGCAAAAAGGCGCGCTCGGTAAACTCGCCGGGGCGGGCAAGGCGCGCGCCTTGGGCCACGGCAGCGGCGAGCAGGGCCTCGAGGAGAACCGGGCTACCATGCCCCTGTAGCTCCACGACATCCTCACCGGTGTAGCTGTGCGGGGCAGGAAAATAGAGGGCGATGCCGCGGTCGAGGAGCTCGCCGTCGCTGCCGTAAAAGGCGCGCAGATAGGCATGGCGGGGCCGCCAGGACCGTGCTACCGGCAAGCCACAGAGAGTATTGGCAATGGCCAAGGCCCGTGGCCCGGAGAGGCGCAGCACCCCAATGCCGGCCTCTCCCGCCGCCGTCGCCAGGGCGACAATGCTGTCGCCCAGCTGATAGCCCTCGGCTCGGGGCACTCAGCCCTCTTTCATCACATGACGGGTAATGAGGTACTGCTGGCCGATCGAGACCACGTTGTTGGTCAGCCAGTAGAGTACCAAACCGGCGGGGAAGAAGGAGAAAAAGACGCCGAAGGCGACGGGTAAAATCGACATCACCTTCTTTTGCACCGGATCCATGGGCGCGGGGTTGAGACGCTGCTGTAAGAACATGCTGATGCCCATGAGCAGAGGCAGGATGTAGTAGGGATCGGGCACGGCCAGATCGTGGATCCAGAGGATGAAGGGCGCCTGGCGCAGGGAAACACTCTCCACCAGCACCCAGTAGAGGGCAATGAAGACCGGCATCTGGATGACGATGGGCAAGCAGCCAGCCATCGGGTTAACCTTTTCGGTGCGGTACAACTCCATCATCTTGGCGCCCAGTTTTTGTCGATCGTCGCCGCATTCCTTTTTGAGTTGCTCCAGCTTGGGCTGCAGCTTGCGCATATTCGCCATGGAGCGGTAGCTGATGGCCGAGGGGTAAAAGAAGATCGCCTTAACGGCAATCACCAGCAGGATGATGGCCAACCCCCAATTGCCGGTCCAGCTATGGAACCACTTGAGTACCCCATGCATGGGCTCAGCAACGATCGAGAACCAGCCGTAGTCGACGGTCTGCTCAAGACCCCGGCCCATACCCGTGAGCAGCTCCTGCTGCTTGGGGCCGAGAAAGAGCTGCTGACGCAGGGTGAAGCTCTGCCCCGGCTGCAGGGTAGGCAGGGCCTGCTGCATTCCGGCCACGTAGTTGCCAGCCTCGGGACGGGCATAGAGCTGCACCGCCGCGTGCGGTTCCGGCAGCACCGCCTGCAGAAAATAATGGTCGGTCATGCCTGCCCAACCGGGTCCAACATCCTGCTGCGGATGGTCGCGTAGGTCGGAAAAACTCTTCTCGCTCAGATTGCCATTGTGCATCAACACCGCACCAGTAAAGATCGACATGAACCAGTGACTCTGGGTACGGTCGTTGCGCAGAATTTGGTCGAAATAGTTGCCCTGCCAAGGCTCCTTGCCGGTGTTGGTAACGCGGATGTCTTCGGTAACCACATAGTTGTGGGGGGCAAAAGAAAAGGTCTTCTCAACGCGCAAGGGGCCGGCCTGGCCGCTGAGGGTGATGGGTGCCCCTGGGGTAACGCTCGCCGGCGCCGTAAATTGCGGATGCAGAACCTGTCCGTCGGAAGCAACAAAGCCGCTCTGTTGTGCCGTTAGTCGCGCGGCGCTGCTATCGAGAATCGGATAGGGCGCGGAGTTGTCGACGGCAACCGGGTATTTGCGCAGCCCCAGGTTTTGGATGTCACCGCCCTGCAAGTAGATCTTGCCGGTATAGAGGGGGGTCTCGAAGGCAACGCTGGGACCCGTCCCAACCGGCAAATTGGCTGCCGTTGGCACCGGGCTTACGGGGCTGGCTGGCGCTGCCGCACTGCTGGCCGGTGCCGCTGCTGGGCTCTGCACCGATTGAGTCGCAGCGGTGGGCGCGTTTTTGGGAGCGGGCTTGGGATGGGGGGCAAGCCACTCAAACAACACGAGCACGATGACCGAGAGGACGACGGCGAGAATGGTACGTTGGGTATCCATGGGGCTCCGTGGTGTCAGGGGACGGGGTCGTACCCCCCCGGGTGAAAAGGATGACAGCGGGCGATGCGTTTCATCCCCATCCAGGCGCCGCGCAGCACACCGTAGCGTTCGATCGCCTCACAGGTGTACTGGGAGCAGGTGGGATGATAGCGGCAATTTTGCCCGAGAAAGGGGCTGAGGGCGAGTTGATAGCCGCGGATCAGCAGGACGGCGCCGCGGCGAACAACGCGCATCAGCGCAGCACGGCGGCAAGGCGGCGGCAGAGCGCCGCGTAATCCGCATCGCGCGCTGCCGGCCGGGCGACGATCATGACATCTTGGGCCAAGGCGCGCCCAGGGCTCTGGCGAAAGGCTTCACGCAGGCGCCGCTTGAGACGGTTGCGCAGGACCGCCTTGCCGACCTTGCGGCTCACCGCCAGCCCCAGGCGGGCATGACCAAGCTCATTGTCGCGGCGAAAAAAGACCAGTTCCGGAAAACTGCGCTTTTGCCCCTCGCGCAAGGTCCGCTGGATCTCGGCCTTGCTACGCAGACGATCGTTGCGGGTGAACGCCTGGCTGCTCATTCCTTATGGGCAGAGCTTGTACCGACCCTTGGCACGGCGACGCTTGAGGACCAAGCGGCCGGACTTGGTCGCCATGCGAGCACGGAAACCGTGGGTGCGCTTGCGATGCACGACGCTGGGCTGAAAAGTGCGCTTCATGATGTCTACCCCAAAATTTCGTAAGGGCAGAGAAGATAAGGAGAAGCCCCGCTAAAGTCAAGGCGAATGGCCAGCATTGGGGCGGACGGGCCTGCTACTCGCTCCAGGCGTTGGCCAGGGACTCGGCCTGCTGCAGTACCAATTCTACGGCATCGGCTTGCTGGTCGGGCGGATATTTCCATTTTTGCAGGGTGCGCCGCACCAGGATGCGCAGTCGCGCCCGTACACTTTCGCGCACCTGCCAATCCACAGTAGTGCTGGCGCGCAGTTTTTCGGTGATCTCGACGGCAATCTTCTTCAGGATCTCGTCGCCGAGTTCGCGTACGGCACTTTCGTTGTTGGCGAGCGCGTCATAAAAGGCGATTTCGTCGGGGCTCAGGCCCAGTGCCGCCTCGCGCTCCAGCACCTGCTGGAATTCCTTGGCCATTTGGATCAATTCTTCGATGACCTGCGCTGTCTCGATGGCGCGGTTGTGGTATCTGCGCAGGGTTTCGAGCAGGCGGTCGCCGTATTTTTTCTCTTGCACCACATTGTTGCGTGCCCGCGCCTTGATCTCATCGCGCAGCAGTTTCTCGAGGAGCTCCACGGCCAGATTGCGGCTCTCCATCTGCCGCACGTCTTCGAGAAACTCGTCCGACAGCAGGCCGATATTGGGCTTGTCGAGCCCCGCCAGGGCGAAAATATCGGCCACACCATCGGCAACAATGGCATTGTCGAGAATCTGCTTGAGTGCGCTGTTTTTGGCTTCGTTGGCGCGTTTTTGATCGACGGTGGTGAACTTGGTGATCGCCGCCTTGATGGCCGAGAAAAAGGCGATTTCCTTGCGCAGCGCGGCGGCCTCGTCGAGGGTGCCGCAGAGGGCGTAGGCCTTGTTTACGGCGACCATGGTGTCGAGAAAGCGCTGCTTGCCATCCTTTAGCCCGAGCAGGTGGTTGGCGCAGGGCAGCAGCAGGGCCGTCGCCTCGGTCTCAAAGTCGCTGTAATCAAAGCCGTGCATCATGCCGCGCAGGATGTCGATCTTTTCCAGCAATACCGCCAGCGCTTCGGCGGCGTTGTGGGTGGGGTCGCCCTTGCCTTTGGCCTCGGTGTAGGTTTTGAGCGCGGCTCTGAGCTCGTTGGCGATGCCGATGTAGTCCACCACCAGGCCGCCGGGCTTGTTCTTGAATACCCGGTTCACCCGCGCAATGGCCTGCATCAGGTTGTGGCCTTTCATGGGCTTGTCCACATACATGGTGTGGCAGCAGGGTGCATCGAAGCCGGTGAGCCACATGTCGCGCACAATTACTAGCCGTAGTGGGTCGTTGGCATCCTTGAAGCGCTTTTCCAGCCGTTTTTTGACTTGTTTGCTGTACAGATGCGGCTGCAGCAGCTCCTTGTCGGCTGCCGAACCGGTCATGATGACCTTGATGGCGCCTTGTTCGGGGTCGTTACTGTGCCAGTCGGGCCGCAAGGCGACGATGGCTTGGTAGAGCTGGGCGCAAATGTCGCGGCTCATGCACACGATCATGGCCTTGCCATCGAGCGTGCTACTGCGGGTTTCGAAGTGCTCGACCAAATCCTTTGCCACCTGAGCCAAACGCGGCGCCGCCCCCACCAACTTTTCCAGCGCCGCCCAGTCGCTTTTGGTCTTTTCGCGGCTGGCGATGTCTTCTTCGTCTTCCACTACCTCGTCTACCCGGGCATTGAGGGCGTCGATTTCGGCTTGTTTCACGTCGAGCTTGGCTAAGCGACTCTCGTAGTAGATGGGTACCGTAGCGCCATCGTCCACGGCATCCTGAATATCGTAGATGCTGACATAGTCGCCAAACACCGCGCGGGTGTCTTTGTCTTCGAGCGCAATTGGCGTGCCGGTAAAGCCAATGAAGGTGGCATTGGGCAGCGCATCGCGCAGGTGCTTGGCATAGCCAAACACATACTTACCCGCCTTTTCGTCAAAGCGCCCCTTGGTACCGTACTGGCTGCGGTGCGCCTCATCGGAAATGACGACGACATTGGCGCGCTCGGAGAGCTTCGGGTGCTGGTCTTCGTCATCGAGCAGGGCGAATTTTTGCACCGTGGTGAAAATGATGCCGCCCGCCTGCCGCGAGGCCAGCATCTCGCGTAGCTCATCGCGGCTGCCCGCCTGCAGTGGTGTGGTCTTGAGCAGGTCGCTGGCGGCGCAGAAGGTGGCGAAGAGTTGACCGTCCAGATCGTTACGGTCGGTTACCACCACCAGCGTGGGGTTCTTCATTTCCGGCTGCTGCAGCAGCTTGCCTGCATAGCAGGCCATGGTGATGCTCTTGCCGGAGCCCTGGGTATGCCACACCACACCGGCCTTGCGTGAGCCCGGTAGCACTTCCTTACCGTACGTGGCGCGCTCTTCCTGCACACCAACGGGGGAGCTGGCCGCAATCACCGTCGCCCGCACCGCCTCGCGCACGGCATGAAACTGGTGGTAGCCCGCAATCTTTTTTATGACCGTATCGCCATCCTGCTCAAACAACACAAAGTAGCGCAGGTAATCGAGAAAGAGCGCTGGCTGAAAAAAGCCGCGCACCAAGGTTTCCAGCTCCAGTTGTAGGCGCGGGCGATCGTTTTCGTTGGCAATGGTGCGCCAGGGCATCATCCGTTCGGCATTGGCGGTGAGCGAACCCACCCGCGCCGTCCAGCCATCGCTCACCACCAGCGCCTCGTTGCTGTTGAAGAGATCGCTGATTTCTTCCTTGTAGGTTTGCAGCTGGTTGAAGGCATCCCAGATGTCGGTCTGCTCGTTGGCCGGGTTTTTGAGCTCGATGACCGCGAGCGGTAGGCCGTTGACGAAGGCCACCAAATCGGGCCGCCGCGGCTGTTTGCTGCCGGTAACCGTGAATTGATTGATGACCAAAAATTCATTGCGTTGCGGGTTGGCGAAGTCGATCAGCTGCACCAGGTCGGTTTTCTTTTCGTCGCCCAGCGTAAACTCCACATCCACACCCGCAAGCAGCAGCCGGTGAAAGCTGCAGTTGCGCAGCACCGCCTGCGGCTCGCTGATGCTTTGCACGATATGTGCTGCCTGTTCCAGCGAAGCAGTTGGAATCTGCAGGTTGATGCGCGCAAGTGCGGCCAGCAGCCGCTCGCGCAGGATCACCTGCCGATAATCGGCGCGCTCCGGGTGCGCGCCCTCGGGCGCGATGTCTGGCCCATGCACATAGTGCCAGCCGGTTTCCTGAAACCAGCCAATGCAGGCCTCTTCGAGTTGTTGTTCGTTCATCATACTGGAACCCTTGCACCTCCCCAGGCCAACCGGCTACTGATCCGGTTTGCGATGAAATAAGAAAATTTTTTTATATCAATTAGTTGTGTTCGACGCGCCCATCGGCTTCCCGTTAGCAATGAAATAGCGGCTACGCCCATGCCGGGATGTACCGAGCATACCGGCGCGAATCGGGGGCATTGGGGTCGCTCTTGACCAGTCCCTGCTCCATGGTGGCCGTGATGATCTGAGAAACCGTATTGCTGCTGCCCTCCGGCAAACCGAAACGCTCGCGCAAAGATTGATTGGTCATCTGCCTGCGCAGCACGTATTGCAAGACACAGTGCTGGTAGCAGGCCCGTACCCGGTCGCCACCATTCATGTCGCGGAATGCACGTGGGCCGTAGATCACCACAATCGTGCGTCGGTGGCTGGTCAGGAACTCCGGCGCCGGCAATTGCATGATCTCGGAGGCCTCGATGACCCGGTCAATGCCGCTGCTTTTCTCCTCGCAAATCCCGAAACGGCGCATCAAGTCGGCCAGTCGCTCATTGCGCGACTGATAGCCATCAATGAACCGCTCAACCGGCACAATCGGTTCTCCCGGATTGGAGATTTCCACCCGGTTGCTGAATAGCTCCACAACGGGCGAGGCGCCAGTCACGTCAAAGTCCTGATGGATCAGCGCGTTGGCCAGCAGTTCTCTCACCACCACTTCGGGTAATAATTTGACCTCCTTGCGAATGGCGTCTTCGATCACTTCGTTCTGAGGCAGCTTGCCCATCACGTACTGCACCAATCCAGCAAAGCCCACGGCGTAGCCTTTCTCGCCCGTGATGTCAGATACGGTTTGCATCTTGGGCTCGCCCGCATACACGATCACCCGCGCCGCCTTGCGGCTGATGTCGGGGAACTGCCGCATATTCTTGGCCAGCAGCACCGCGCCGATGTGCAAGATGTGGAAGCCGGTTGCACTGCGCTCAATCAGCCGCTCATCCAAGAGGCGAGCCAGCACCCCTGTCTGGTCGGTGGGATAGGGCAAGCGCAGCAAATCGAAGAACGTTTGGGTATCCAGCAGTTGCACCACGTCTTGAGCAGAAACATCCATCAGCGCCGGGTTTTCCAGCCAGCCGGGCTGACCTTCCGCGAAAATTTTGCGCAACTGGTCTTCGCTCATCGGCACCAGCTCTTCACCCGATCGCATCAGGTAAGCCCCCTCATAGTGATAGGCCGTACCTTTAGGGCGACCGGGAATGCTGAATACCACCACCCGCCCTTGTGGATGCGCAACCGCCTCGACATCAACCCGAAAGCCCACCCAGTGGAACAGCTTCTCTGCGATGTCTTGGGTGTCGGGGAACGCTTGGCTGCCCACCACGGTGCGTGGCGACTTGTCTGCAATACCCAACACCAGATGCCCGCCACCCTCGTTGGCAATGGCCACGCAATAGCGGCACAGTTTGCGGGTGTCATACTGGTTACCGGCCTCCTTGAATTCCAGATTCTGGGTTTCCGACGGCATGCCGCGCCAGATGTCGATTTGTGCGGATGTGATCGTCACTCTGGTTCTCCTGTGTCAGTCAATTTGGCCAAGACCAACACCTGCTCTGCCACCTGTTCCCGCAAAGTCTGCGCATGGTCAAGCGCCCCAGCGTGGGCATCAGGCTCCAGTCATAACGGCGATGCCCACGAAACACCAGTTGCACGTCGTGCCGGTTGAAGAAGTCGCTCTCCAATAGGCTGGTAAATTCCCGCCAGGATTCCAGCCGCGTGACTGGGATGCGCCCGCTCGTGGCATCCGCCATGGTCTCGAAGTGCTTGCTGCCCTTGGCTGTCCATTGTGGGATTTGCGCGAAGCAGTCGCTAGGGTGCCGGGTAGCGACGGCGAGAAGTGGCGTGACCGGCTCACTCATGCCTCGGCCTCTGCCATAGCCTCGGTGACGGATAACTCGCCGGAGAGGAGCTTGGGGAGGAGGGCGTCGCGGAGGGCGGCTAAGCTCCGATTTGCTCTTCTCATTCCCAGGAGTTGATCGAACATCGGTGAGGAAATCCTGTGAAATTCGCGTAGCAGGTCCTCGCTCGGAATTGGCAACGCATCGGACACGACAAGCTCGGGACGGACTGCGGGGTAGGCTCCGCCGTCGGCAAGATGAGCTAAACGCTCAATATTTGAATCTGCTGTTGCAGCGAGATACACGTACTCGCGCAGATAACTTTTTCTGGGATGTAGTACTGCAAATCCAGTGCTCCCGGTAAGGCCCGCTTCACCAACAAGCGCAAAGGAGCGATTGCCGGGCCGAACGGTGCCGATAATCGTGTCTCCGACTTTCAGAATCCGGCGGGCTCGACTTGGGATATTTGCGCCTTCCATCGTTTGTACTTCGATGACCTCACCATTCTTGGTGTTGGCTAAATCAACGTACTTCACGGATGCAGGCAGAGTCTTCGCGCTCCAGCTCTCGGTGTTCAAGCCGCAGACAGAAGAGAGTCCGCCGGGCTCCCACCCCTTCGGAATCTCCCCCAGCTCTGAATCCTGCATCTCGTCGGGAAACAGCGCGGCGATGGCGGCGAGTTGCTCGTATTGCTCGGGCGGGAGGGCGTCGAGTTCGGCATCGGGCTTGCCGCTAATGGCGCTCATGGCGGCGCGCAGCGGGTCGCGGCCTTCTTGCTTGGCGGCAATCTTGGCTTTGACCGGATCGAAATCCACAAACCACGATTTGAAAATAGCCTGCGCTATCGTTTCGAGGGTTTGATTGATGCGGCGGTTGAGGTCTATCTTGCTGTCTATTGACTGAAGAATCCCAGCAATGCGTCTTTGAACATCTAAACTGGGAAGTCGAATCTCCGCCCGCTTGAAATCCCGCAAGACTACGCGTGGAATCGCAGCGCCAGAGATGAAATTGCTCTTCAGATATTCAATCGTTTCCGGCGAAGAAAGATAAAACTTTAGGAATACGGAGTCCAAGCAATTTGGATCTGGCCGCAGAATGGCAACAGAAGACAGCAATACGGCATCCAAAGCATGGGCAACCGTACAAACGGTATCAAGCGCACTGTTGCCATCTTTCGCGATCAAAACATCACCGACTTGTGGCTTGCAGCCTTGCTTGGCTAACGCTTCAAAATCTTCGATCGCAATATGTCTTGCACTTTTTAGGTCGACGCCGAATCTAGTCAAGTCCTTTACAGAGGCCATCGGTTTGCCGCGAGACACGGTTTTTGGGCTTTGGTGGGCACCGTCGGTAATCACGGTACAAACGTCGGCCAAGGTCAGCGTCAGCCATTCATTCATAGCCCAACCCCGACAAGTTCTTCTTGATCTCCCTCCAGCTTGGGCCCTCTCCAAACTGCCCGAGCAGTTGATCCCGCAGCCCTACCATCTTGCTATTCATCACGGGCTTCCAGGCTGGCGGCCAGCTCTGCCTCCAACGCTTCAATGCTGGGCAGTTTGTCGCGCAGGGCTTCGGGCAGGATGTGCGACAAGGTGTAGGTAGCCAAACCAAGCGGTTTTTGGATATCGGACAAGGCATATTCTGCCACTAGCCGGTCTTTGCTTTTGCACAGCAGCAGGCCAATGGTCGGCGCGTCATTCGGACCGCGCAGTTGCTCGTCTACGGCCTTTAAATAAAAATTGAGTTTGCCTGCAAATTCGGGTTCAAAGTCCACAGTTTTTAGCTCGACCACCACGTAGCAGTGCAGGCGGGCGTGGTAAAACAGCATGTCTAGAAAAAACTCGCGCTCGCCCACTTGTATTGGCACCTGCCGCCCCATATAGGCAAAGCCCGCGCCCAGTTCGAGCAAAAACTGGGTGATATGCTCGATCAGCGCTCGCTCTAGCTCGCGTTCGTTGTGCTCGGGTGTGAGGGAGAGAAAATCGAACACATAGGGGTCTTTGAGTACTTGTGCCGCTAAATCAGATTGGGGAGGGGGCAGAGTCTGCGCAAAGTTGCTCAGGGCTTTGCCTTCGCGTTGCCATAGGCCGCTTTCGATCTGGTGTGTGAGAACGGCGCGACTCCAACCGTGGGCCTGGGTTTGCTGCACATAATAGAGGGCTTCGCTGTGGCTCTTGCATTTGCTGATGATGGTGAGGTTATGTCCCCAGGGGATACTGGTTAATTGCGCAACAGCCTGTTTCGCAATTGCGGTGTCGGTTGTCCAGTAGCGGTACCACTGCCGAATGAGTTCGAGATTGCGCTTTGAGAATCCCTTTACTTCGGGGAACTCGCGCATCAGATCGGTGCTGAGCTGGATCAAAAAACCGCTGCCCCAGGCCTGTGTTGCCTGTTTGTTGATGATGTCTGCACCGAGCTGCCAATAAAATTGCAGTAACTCGGTGTTCACCGCCACGGCGGCTTTGAGCTGCACTTGCCGGAAGCGGGTTTTCAGATCGCTCAGCCAGGCTCGATAGTCAGTCGTAACGTTGATAGCCTCACTCATAGTGGATACCCCAACCCCGCCAGATTCTTTTTGATCTCTTCTTCCAACTTGGCGCTTTCGGCAAACTGCTCGGCCAGTTGGGCGGTGAGCCTTGCCATCTTGTCGGCAAAGGCTTCGCCGTCGTCTTCTTGCTCTTGGGCGCCCACGTAGCGCCCGGGCGTGAGCACATAGTCGTGCTTGCGAATGTCTGCGAGCGATGCCGAGTAGCAAAAGCCCGGCACATTCTCATAACCTTCGCCCTGTTGCCAGGCGTGGTAGGTGTCGGCAATCTTTTTGATGTCGTCGACGGTAAAGTCGCGCAGCACGCGGTCTTTCATGTAGCCGAGGTTGCGGGCGTCGATAAAGAGAAGCTCACGGCGTCGGTCGCGCTTGGTTTTGTTGAGCGAAAGACCATTGCGCTTGTCGCGGGTCAGAAACCAGATGCAGGCCGGAATTTGCGTGTTGGTGAAGAGCTGGCCGGGCAGCGCGACCATACATTCCACATAGTCGTCTTCGATGAGTTTTTTGCGGATTTCGCCTTCGTTGTTGGTATTGCTGCTCATCGAGCCGTTGGCCAGCAGCAAGGCCATGCTGCCGGTGGGCGCGAGGTGGTAGAGCATGTGCTGCAGCCAAGCAAAGTTGGCGTTGCCTTGGGGCGGCGTGCCGGCAATCCAGCGCGGGTCGTTGGCGAGCTTTTCGCTCCACCACTCCTTCATGTTGAAGGGCGGGTTGGCCATGACGAAGTCGGCGCGCAGGTCGGGATGCAGGTCGTTGAGCAGGGTGTCGGCGGGATGACTGCCAAAGTTGAAGTCGATGCCGCGGATGGCCATGTTCATGGCGGCGAGGCGCCAGGTGGTGGGGTTGCTTTCTTGCCCGTAGACGCTGATCTGCCCGGTTTTGCCGTTGGCGATCTTGCCGCCGCGCTGCTCGATGAATTCTTCGCTTTGCACAAAAAAGCCGCCGGAGCCCATGGCCGGGTCGTATACGCGGCCCTTGAAGGGCTGCAGCATTTCCACAATCAGCGTAACGATGCTTTTGGGGGTGTAGTATTGGCCGCCTTTTTTCCCCTCGGCCAGCGCAAACTGGCCAAGAAAATACTCATACACATGGCCGAGAATGTCTTTGCTTTTGAGATGGAGCATTTGGCCGTTATAACTGGGTTGGCTGAAATTGGTGTCGGAAAAATGGGCGATGAGATCGGCTAGTTTTTTGCTGTCGATTTGTGTGCGGGCGAAGTCTTTATTGAGCACATTTTTGAGTTTTTGCTCGTTTTCGCGCTCGATGGCTTCCATGGCGTTATCAATCAGCCAGCCGACGCTGCGCATTTCTTCGGGTTCGTTTTTACCCAGTTTATTCCACGGCAGTGGTGCTTTGGGTGGCAGTTGGGCGCAGTCGCGCAGGGTTTGCCAGCGCGCTTCAATGGGCACCCAAAACACATTTTTTTCGGTGTAGTAGTCGCGTACCTCCAGCTCGGCGGCGAGATCGAGCTCGTAGTCTTCCGGATAGTCGGCAGGGTCCATGTAGTAATCATGGTCGGGGTTTTGGAACTGCTCGCGTAATTCCTTTTGGCGCTCCTCGAAGGCGTCGGAAACGTATTTGAGAAAGATCAGACCGAGGACGACATGCTTGTAGACGGCGGCATCGAGATTGGAGCGCAGCTTATCCGCAGCGGTCCAGAGCTTTTTTTCGAGATCATTGAAAAACTGGTTTTCGATGGGGTTCACAGACGGCTCCCAGAGACGGATGGCGGCAAGGCCCTCGGTTGGGCACACAGCGGCTATCGTACTCTGAAATCCTTGGCCGAATCACGCCGCCCGCGCGGTTCACAATCCTTCATGGAAAATCGTTTGGCGACAGGCGACGATCTTCTTACTCTTACTCGATGATCAAACAGAACACGCAACCGCAAGAACCGTCTTTGCTGCTCATCCTCGGTATGCACCGCAGCGGCACCAGTGCTATTGCCAAAGGTGTCGAAAGCTTGGGGCTGAGCTTGGGCGAACACCTGCTTGGTGCCGCGCCCGATAACCCCAAGGGGTACTGGGAGGATGCCGAGGGGGTGGCTCTCAACCAGAAAATCTTTGCGCGTTGTGACCTGCGCTGGAATGAAGCGCGCATCCTCGACGCCGACAGTCTACTTGCCCGCAGCGAAGACTTGCGGCGCGCTGCTGGAGATCTCCTTGCCAGCCGTATCGCTTGTTGGCGCCAGTGGGCCTTTAAGGACCCTCGTACCCTGCGCACCTTACCAGTGTGGCTGGCGGCGGCCGATGACTGCCGGCTCGATACTCGTGCTTTGCTAGTGCTGCGTGACCCGCGGGAGGTTTGCGCGTCTTTGGCAGCACGAAATCGCATGGATCCCCTGCGCGCCCAACTCATGTGGGCGGCCCACTGGCTACCCTTTCTGCCATTGCTGCGCGGCCACCGCCTTGCCGTCATCGACTTTGACGAGATCATGACAGCGCCAGCGCAAGCCTTGCAGAGGGCTGCGACACGCCTTGCTTATGCGGTCGACACACGGCAACTGCGGCAGTACGAGGAGGAATTTCTGGATCCGGCCCTACGCCATCATCGCGCCAACGACGGGTCATCCCTCTTACCGCTCCTGGCCGACGCCTACGATTTGCTCCGCGCTTTCGACGAAATACCGGAAGCGCAGTTTTGGACGGCTTGGGAGGGGCTGCAGCTCCGTCATCGCGAGTGGGGGGAGTGCTATGCATTGCTCGATGCAGAAACCGATTGGCGTCGCCGACGCCGCGGCACTTGGTGGAGGTGGACGCATGGACGCTTGCGATCCGTTGCCGGCTGAATGCGTTGGGGTGCCGATTTATGTGATTACCCTGCTGCAGCGGCCGGAGCGGCAGGCTCATGTAGCCGCCTTACAGCGTTCCAGTCCTTTGCCCCTGCAGATTTTTCCGGCCATCACCCCGCAGTGCTACGAAGATAGCCCAAGCTATGACCGGGCCTGGCGTGCGCGCCACTTCGGTTACGATCTGACTTTGGGGGAGATTGGCTGCCTGCTCAGCCATCGTGCCCTGTGGGAGCGTTGCGTGCGTAGCAACCAGACCCTGTGCATATTGGAAGATGATGTTGAGCTGGGGGAGGACTTTGCCGCTAGCCTTGCGCATGCCTTGGCCTGGCAGGGGGAATGGGACGTGCTGCGCTTTCTTGCCGAGCGTTGGGACCGCTGGCGGGTGCCGGTTTGGCGCCTCGATGCCAAGCATGTACTCGCGCAGTATCCGCGCCCGGCCATGGGCACAGCTGCCTATCTTCTGCAGCCCCAGGCCGCCCGGTGCCTGCTGGCGCTGACGGAGCAGATCCGTATTCCTGTCGATCAAGTCATCGACCGCTTTTGGGCGCATCGCTTGCGGGTGCGAGTAGTGGAACCGCACCCGGTGCGCATCGCCCAGAGTTGTCCTTCGGTAATTGCCGAGCGGGGTTGGGCGGCCAGCCATGGCGATGCGCGGCGCCCGTTGTGGCGGCGTTTGCAACGGGACTTACGCAACGGCTTCGACCGCCTTCTTGGTCTGCTCTATAGCCTCGATTGCTTCCGTCAGGCTTGGCGCTGCTGGGCGCCTACAAGCCCTCTTCGGCTGCCAGGAGGTCGGCCAGGGTCTCCCGCCGGCGGATGAGTTGCACTTGGCCGCCCGTGACCAGAACTTCGGCAGCGCGGGGGCGGCTGTTGTACTGGCTGCTCATGGCAAAGCCGTAGGCGCCGGCACCGAGAATGGCCAAGCAGCTCCCCGGCGGGACGGTGGCCAGGGGCCGATTCTTGGCAAAGAAGTCGCCACTCTCGCAGACCGGGCCGACCACGTCGCAATAGCGCATGGGCAAATCTTTCTGGCGCAGCGGCCAGATCGTGTGCCAGGCGCCGTAGAGGCTTGGCCGCAACAGGTCGTTCATGCCGGCGTCGACTACGCAAAAATGCTTGCCTTCGTTTTCCTTCCAGTATTCCACCCGGGTTAGCAGGACCCCGGCATTGCCTACCAGGGCGCGGCCGAGTTCCACCACCCGCCGCACGGGTAGGCCCGCGAGCGCCGTATTGAGGACCGCGGCATAGTCGGTCGGGCTCGGCGCGACCTCGTCTTGGTAGCGAATGCCCACACCACCGCCCAGGTCGAGATGCTGTAGGCGCATACCTTCGCGCTGCAGCTCTTCGTACAGGGCGCGCAGGCGGGCCGCCGCGGCTCCGAGGGGCTGGAGGTCGATGAGCTGCGAGCCGATATGGGCGGCAATGCCAATGAATTTGACGCTTGGCCAGAGGGCTGCCTGCCGGTACAGGGAGGCAGCCGCCGCCAGGGGGATGCCGAATTTGCTTTCCTTGAGGCCGGTGGCGATGTACTGGTGGGTGCCGGGGTCGACATCTGGATTGACGCGCAGGGCGACGGGGGCCTGCACCCCCAATTCGGCGGCAATCTGGGCGATACGTTCGAGTTCTGCGGCAGATTCCACATTCAAACAGAAAATGCCTGCCTCGAGGGCGGCGCGAATTTCGGCGCGGCTTTTGCCGACCCCGGAAAAGACGATCTTGCCGGGGTCGCCGCCGGCACGCAGCACCCGCGCCAGTTCACCACCGGAGACGATGTCGAAACCCGCCCCCCAACTAGCCAGCAAGCGCAGCAGGTGCAGGTTGCCGTTGGCTTTTACGGCATAGCAGGTGAGGGTGTTGGCACCGAGGGCGTGGGCAAAGGCGTGGTAGCGCTCGCGCAGAAAGAGCTCGGAGTAGACATAGCAGGGGGTGCCGAACTGCTCGGCGATGTCGTCCAGCGGCTGATCATCCATGTACAGCTGCTGGGCGTGGTAGCGGAGGGGATGCATTAGTGGCTACTCGTGGAGGTGGTGGGGGCGCTGGGGTGGGGCAGGGTGAGGGCGGTTTTGCGCCCGCAACCGGCCAGGGCAAGGCTGCCCAGGAGCAGCAACAAGAGCAGCGGCCGCAGGTGCTTCATAGGCCCTCCTCTTGCAAGCGCGCGCGGGCGCGGGCAATGGCGGCGCGTACCTGGGCCGGTGCCGTCCCGCCGAGATGATTGCGGGCGGCAACAGAGCCCTCCAGGCTCAGGACCCCGTAAACGTCTTCCTCGACGAAGGGCGATAGCCCCTGCAACTCCGCTAGCGACAAGGCCTCCAGGCCGATGCCGCGCTCCTGGGCCAGGCGCACTGCCGTCCCCACCACGGCGTGGGCATCGCGGAAGGGCACCCCCTTGCGGACCAGGTAATCGGCCAGATCGGTAGCGGTGGCGAAGCCATTTTCGGCCTCGGCACGCATGCGCTCGGGGCGGGTCTGCAGGCCGGGGAGCATACGGGTAAGCAGGCGCAGGCTGGCTTCGATCTCGTCGAGGGCGGTAAAGAAGATGCTCTTGTCTTCTTGGTTGTCGCGGTTGTAGGCCAGGGCCTGCCCCTTCATCAGAATCAGCAGGGCGGTGAGCTGCCCCATGACCTTGCCGCTTTTGCCGCGAATGAGCTCGGCCACATCGGGGTTCTTTTTCTGCGGCATGATGCTGGAGCCGGTACAAAAGGCATCGGGCAGGTCGATGAAGGCGAGGGCCGCCGACATCCAGTAGATGAGCTCCTCCGCCAGGCGCGACAGGTGCACGGCAATGATCGACAGCGCCGCCAGCACTTCGAGGAGGAAATCGCGGTCGGAGACGGCATCGAGACTGTTTTCGGCGACGGCATCGAAGCCGAGTTCCCGCGCCACATCCCAGCGATCGATGGGGAAGGTGGTACCCGCCAGGGCCGCCGCTCCCAGGGGCAGGACATTCACCCGCTTGCGGGCATCGGCTAGGCGTGCGGCATCGCGGCGGAACATTTCCACATAGGCCATGCAGTGATGGCCGAAGGTGACGGGCTGCGCCACCTGCAGATGGGTGAGGCCCGGCAGCAAGGTGTCGACTTCCCGCTCCGCCAAATCGACGAAAACCGCCTGCAGTTGGCGCAGCAGGGCAAGCAGACGATCGATGGCGCCGCGGGTGTAGAGGCGCATGTCGGTAGCGACTTGGTCGTTGCGCGAGCGCCCGGTGTGCAGCTTTTTGCCAGTATCGCCAATGAGGGCGATCAAGCGGCTTTCGATGTGCATGTGGATGTCTTCGAGGCGATCGCTGAAAGCGAAATGGCCGCTTTCGATCTCCGCGCGGATCTGCGCTAGCCCCTGGGCGATGGCTTCGACCTCGCTATTTGTGAGGACGCCGACCCGGCCCAGCATGCGCGCGTGGGCGAGGGAGCCGCGGATATCCTCCGCATATAGACGTCGATCGACGGCAATGGAGGAGGTAAAGGCTTCCACCAGGGCATCGGTATCGGCGGCAAAACGGCCACCCCACATCTTGTCGCTCATTGCAGACCTCCTTGCTTGCCGGGACTATACCCAAAGCCGCCGCGGCGGACTAGGGGAGGCCATGCCGGGAAGATACCCAATTGCGCTCAGTCGAGCAGCCGGAAGATGCGCCAGATGCCATCGCGCCGCAGGGCGTGTAGTAGGGTAAGGGTTACGTGGCCAATCCAATAGGCCCAAACCAGCAGGTACAAGGCCTTATGCAGGGGGATGAGGGCATGCAGGATGGCGCCCGGTGGAGTACCGCCCTGAGGCAGGAAGAAGAAAATGGCGGTGCCGGTGAGTGCCATCCAGCTGACCAGCACGAGGCCCAAGCCATGGATCA
>JAWNZB010000122.1:0-4870 GCA_038447835.1 Candidatus Igneacidithiobacillus chanchocoensis
GGCCTAGACGTTATGCCTAAGCCCTTGTTTTTATTGGCGCGCCCAGAGGGAATCGAACCCCCAACCTACGGCTTAGAAGGCCGTTGCTCTATCCGGTTGAGCTATGGGCGCATGCTGCTATTGTAGGCAAGCTGGGGAGAGCTTGCTACCTGGTAGCGCTCAAGAGCGGTTGGAGTTACTGGCGCAGGGTGCTCATGATATCCCCACCCTGCTGATCGGCTGGTTTCTCGCAGGTTTGTGGCAGGCCGGTTTCTTCCGACAAGCAAGGCGCCCGAAATAGCCTGCCGGTCCACATGCCGACAAAGCTCTTGCGAGTGACAACCACCCAGAAAAAGGCAAGCAAAACCGTAAAGAAGGCACCCAAGGGCTCGAAAAGCCAATAGCTGGTCTTCTCGGCAAGGAGATAGGTAGCAGAATTGAAGACTCCGAGGGGAAAGGTAAAGCCCCACCAGCCCATGTTGAAAGGTAAGCCCTCGCGCAGGTAACGGAGGGTAAAGGCAATGGCCATAAGCATCCACCACAGACCAAAGCCCCACAAAATGAGTGCCACCAGCAAGCCGGCCATCTGCGCAAAGTGCGCCATCTCCCCCAGCTCACCATGAAAGGTGGCAAAGTCGGCGTTACCCAGGGTAATCATTGCCATGGCGCCGGTGCCCAAAGGACCTAAAGGCAGCCAACTTGAAACCGCCATGTCTTGATGCGGCAACTTGTGAAGAGTGAGACGCAACAAGAGAATGGCAAGCACGCCCAAAGCCAACAATACCGATACCGACCACAAGACATAGCTGGTGTAGATCACGTTTTGGGCGGCTGCTGGCGCCAGATGTGGGGCCAAGAGTCCACCACTGGCCGCAGCGACTTCGGGCGGCACGATCGGCAGGAGCCAAGCCGCCGTCATCCGCTCCATACTATGGCCTTGGCTGGTGAACATGAAAAATGGAACCAAAAGCACCGATAAGGTAGAAAGCAGCACATCAATCCACCAGAAAGCGTGCGCTACTGCCAGTGTCGTAGCGGAAAGTGGCCAGATGAGGAAAAACCCATTGATGACGGTAGCGAACCCCATCGGGATGGCGCCCAAAAAAAGCGATTGCACCGGGTGATCGAAGAGCTTGCGAAAGCTGGCGGGGTAGAACACCGCCCGGCCAATGAACAGCAGACTAAAGAACACGAAGAAAAAACTATTCACGCACCAGAGGGCGCGCGAGACGTACAACTGACCCCAGTGCCCATAGGGAAAGAGGGCAAGCATGAGGGCGAGGATGCCCGTACCCATGTTGGCGGCGAACCAGTTGGGGGTGAAATGGCGGACAATTTCCCGCGGATTGCCTCCAGGCACGGCCGAGAGAAAGGTCATGAGTAGCTCCTTATATAATTTCTAGACTGCGCCATTTTATATTCGCTAGAATATCAAATCTAATAAATCTAATTTAGTTTATTGATTACTATTTCTAACTTCATAGTGAGTCGTCCATGGACCGTCACCTCGACCCCACGCTGCTGCTGATCTGGGCCCACGCTGCACGGGCTGGCAATCTACACCAGGCGGCAGAGCGGCTCTTTCTCACCCAGCCAGCCATCTCCCATCGGCTCAAACAGTTGCAAGAGCGCATTGGCGAGCCTTTATATCGTCGTACGCATCGAGGTATTCAGCCTACCCCCATCGGTATCGCCTTGTGGCGCATTGCCGAGAGAATCGAGGCGGCCATCGATGAAGCCGACGGGCTGTGCAAAGACAGTCAAGGACTGCTCACCGGTACCGTTCACCTCGCCGCCAGCCAGAGTAACGCTGAGGCCTTGCTGCCCCGGCTGCTTGCCCAATTTCACCGCGACTATCCCGCCATTCATCTCCAAGTGAGTGCTCTGAATAGCCGCCAGGCCCGGCAAACGCGGGAAGAATACGATCTCGTCTTTGTCGAGGACGATCTACCGGCTGGAGAGCAAGGGAACTGGGTGCAGGAAACCCTGGTGGAGACGGAAATCGGGGTTATACTGCCGGTCCATCACCCCTGGGCACAGGAAGGCAATCGCTTGGCACTGGCAAAACTTGAGCAGGTAGACCTGATCTGGCGCGAGGCAGGATCGGGAATTCGCGAAGCCGTGTTGACGGCGGCACGCAGCGCTGGCATCGCTCTGCCCATCCGCTATGAGTTTAGTGGCCTTACCGCTATTCGGGAGGGGGTACGCAGTGGATTGGGACTCGCTTTTGCCTCCTTCTTGCAGGCCAAGCTCGACCCCGATTTGGCGCTGCTTGGGCTGGCGCCAGCCATTCCGCATCGACTATCGGTCTTGCACCGGCGCGATGCCAATCCGGCCACTCTGACCTTGCTGCGCACCTTGCGCGCCTCGCTACAGGCGAAGACGGCATGAAACTGCCTCCCCTGCAGCCGGCGACTCTCCTGCGCCGATACAAACGTTTCCTTGCCGACTGCGAGCTCGACGGCGGTACCGTGGTGCAGGTGCACTGTCCGAATCCCGGCAGCATGCAGAGCTGCGCTGAGCCGGGGCAACGAATACTGTTGTCGCACAGCGACGACCCAAAGCGCAAGCTGGCCTGGACTTGGGAACTGTACTGGAGCGGGAAGAGCTGGGTCACCATCAACACGCAACGCCCCAATGCCGTAGTTGCCGAGGCCTTGGCGGCGCAGCAAGTAGCGGAACTGAAAGGCTACGCCCAGTTACGCCGAGAGGAGGCCTATGGCGAGCACGAACGGGTGGATTTTCTACTCGAGGATACGGCGCGTGGAAAGGCCTATGTAGAGGTCAAATCCTGCACGCTGCTCGACGACGACGGGGTGCTGCGCTTTCCTGATGCCCGCAGCAGTCGTGCACTGCGCCATCTTATGGCCCTGGAAGAGGAACGTAAAAAAGGGCATCGGGCGGTGATGCTATTTCTATTGGGACGGGAGGATGGGCAGGGATTTGCTCCCGCCGATGCCATCGATCCGGAATATGGCCAGCGTCTTCGGCAGGCGCGGGACTTGGGCATCGAGATTCTTGCCTATCGCAGCCGGGTCAGGCCTGATAGTATAAGCCTTAGCAACGCGGAACCCCTGTTGTTCTAAATGGATCGTGCAAGGAGTACGGATGTTACGTCGAGCCCAAGCCCGCCCCCCGGTCGTCGTCCACAATGCCGAAGAAATCGAGAAAATGCGCGTGGCCGGCCAACTCACCGCCAAGGTGCTACAGATGATTGCCTCGCACGTACAAGCGGGGATCAGCACCGGTGAACTCGATCGCATCTGTCACGACTACATCGTCAACGAATTGCAAGGCATCCCGGCGCCTCTCAATTACCAACCCAGCCCGGAATATCCGCCCTTTCCCAAGTCGGTCTGCATTTCCGTCAACCATGTGATTTGCCATGGGATTCCCGGTGACCGCATCGTGAAGGATGGCGATATCCTCAATATCGATGTCACCGTCATCAAGGATGGCTTTCACGGTGACAGCAGCAAGATGTTCTTGGTTGGGAATGTGCCCCTGAAGGCGCGGCGGGTGGTGGAAGTTGCGCACGAGGCGATGGTGCGTGGCATTGAGGTGGTGCGCCCAGGTGCGACCCTGGGAGACATCGGCCACGCCATTCAGAGCTACGCCGAGGCGCAGCATTGCTCGGTGGTGCGAGAATTTTGTGGACATGGCATTGGGCGCAAATTTCACGACGAGCCACAAATTCTGCATTACGGCGAGCCGGGCAAGGGGTTGGCCTTGGTTGCCGGCCAAACCTTTACCATCGAGCCGATGATCAATGCCGGCAAACGCCATATTAAGGCCCTGCCCGATGGCTGGACCATCGTCACCAAAGACCATAGCCCTTCGGCACAGTGGGAGCACACGGTACTGGTCACCGAAACCGGCTATGAGGTGCTAACGCAACTGCCGGGAGACCCCCTCTGAAGACAGAGGTGTGTCGCAGTTCCTCCCGCACTGCCTCGGCCCCGGCGACCCAGCTGCCGGCGGCGCCGGTTTTTCCCAGCACGGGCGCCGGCAGGCAGCGTTTGCGTCTCTATGCGCATTCCATCGATCAATACCTGCAAGCGCTTTGGCAGCGTCTCGGCGCACCCGAGGGGCTCTGTTTATTGGCGGTGGGGGGCTACGGGCGGGGCTTGCTGTTCCCCTATTCCGATCTCGATCTACTCTTGCTGCGCACGCCAGACTGCGCCGCCGAAGATTTTGTCAGCCGCTTTCTGACCGTGCTCTGGGATGCAGGGTTTCAGGTAGGTGCCTCCTTACGCAGCATCGACGAAACCCTAGAGGCGGCACACAGCGATGTCAGCGTATCGACAACGCTTCTCGAGCGCCGTTTTCTGATTGGCGATCGGGCTCCCTGGCGCAGGCTGCAGCAGCGTCTGCAGGAGTCCCCACCGGAATCGATCACTGCTTTCTTTGCAGCCAAGGTGGCGGAGCAAGAAGCTAGGCATCGCCGATTTCGCGACACTGCTTACCACCTGGAGCCGCAAATCAAGGATGGACCTGGCGGTCTGCGCGATGTCCACCAACTCTTGTGGTTGGCGGGGCGGGTCTGGCAACGACCGGACTTGACGATGCTGAAGCGGGCGGGCATTTTCGATACCCAAGACCTCCGCCAACTGCGCGCTGCCGAAAATTTTCTCACGGCGGTGCGCATAGCCCTGCACCTGCGCAGCCGGCGCAGTGAGGATCGCCTGCGGCTGGAATTGCAAGAAACAATTGCCAACGACCTGGGTCTACGCGCGGGGCGCGGCCGCAGTGCAGCGGAGCGTTTGATGCAGAAGCTCTATCAAGCCTTTGCGCGGATTCAACAGCTTGCCGCCGTAGCCGAGGAAGGTATCGCGCAATATCTCGCTACTGGAACCGTCGGCGACAGCGCGAAAGACTTGCCGGAGTCGCC
>JAWNZB010000123.1:0-4835 GCA_038447835.1 Candidatus Igneacidithiobacillus chanchocoensis
ACTGCCGACCTCAAAAGCAGCATGAGGAACGAATAAAGCCCTCCACAAAACTCGGGGGGATTCATGACAGCGGGCAGTGCAGGCGTCTAATTGAAGCCGTTCAAATCGACGAAATCACTCTATGAGGAGGTGGATGGTGCGGGTGCAGCGCAGTCGTAGGGAGCCGTGGGATAGAGCCAGGTGGCTTGTTGTGGGTGTGCTGATATCGATGGGACTTACTGGCATTTCTGCTGAGGGAGCGATCTACCGCTGGGTTTCGCCAGACGGCGTGGTCACGTATGGTGGTAACCCGCCGAAGAATGCCACCGGAGTGCAGACTATCGATGGCATGGCCGTGGATACGCCGCCCAGTACCCCGGCGCCCTCGGTAAAGGCGCCGCTGGCGCACACCGAGCCTGCACCAGTGACGCCCGCCGTATCCGAAAAAAGTCCGGCGCAACCGGCGCTGCAGGCGGAGTTGGCGGCCGCTCGGCTGCAGCTTTTGCAGGCAACGCGCGCCTACAACGAAGGGAAGTCGGTGCGCTATGGCAACGAGCGCAACTATGCCCGCTATCAGGAGCGGATCGACCAACTCAAGGAAGCGGTACATGTGGCGCAGTTGCGGGTGCTCCTCCTCGAGCATCAGCTGAATGGTGGCGGTGCGGAGACCGACACTCCCTGATATGGCTGGACCGCTGGGGCCGGGCTGGCGTACCATTGCGAGGCTGATTGGAGATCAAGAGATCAGCCTGCGCCGGCCACCCCAACGGATGTGTTATGCCTCGAATCCTTCTCAGTAATGACGATGGTTATCTGGCTCCCGGCCTTGCCGCTCTGGCAGCGGCGCTGCAACCCTTGGGGTCGATCGAAGTGGTGGCGCCCGAGCAGGACCGTAGCGGTGCCAGCAACTCCCTGACCCTTGACCGGCCACTGCGGGTGCGCACCGGGCTCAATGGCTTTCATTACATTGTCGGTGGGACGCCAACCGACTGTGTTCACCTGGCGGCCACCGGCATTCTGCCGGAACCGCCGGAAATGGTGGTCTCGGGCATCAATCGCGGTGCCAACATGGGGGACGACGTGCTCTACTCTGGCACCGTCGCCGCCGCTATGGAGGGTCGGCATTTGGGCATGCCGGCCATGGCGGTTTCCCTGGTCGGGCGCGACCCAGAGCATTTCCAAACCGCGGCCCAGGTCGCCTTCGAGCTGTTGCGCGGCCTGCTCGACCGCCCTCTGCCTGGAGACACCATCCTCAACATCAACGTCCCAGACCTACCCTACGCCGAGTTGGCAGGCTTCGAGGTGACTCGCTTGGGACGCCGGCATAAGAGCGAGATGCTCATGCCCGCCGCCGATCCCCGCGGGGAGCCGGTGTATTGGATCGGCCCCTCGGGGCGAGAGGCCGATGCCGGTCCTGGCACCGATTTCGATGCAGTCCGTCGCGGTCATGTATCCATTACCCCGCTCGATCTCGATATGACCCGTTATGGCTTCATGGGGGAGCTCTCCGATTGGCTGCGATGCTGCGTCTCGTGAAGCCGGAAGTGGGGATGATTTCCCCGCGTACCCGGGAGCGTATGGTTGCCGGCCTGCGCGCTGCGGGCATCGAAGACGAGCGGGTGCTCGCCGCCATGCTCGCTCTGCCGCGTCACCTCTTTGTGGCCGAGGCCTTGGCAAGCCGGGCCTATGAGCCGGTATCGCTACCCATCGGCTGGGGGCAAACCATTTCCCAGCCGCTGATGGTGGCGCGCATGCTGGCCGCCTTGCTCGCCACTGGCCCGGTGCAGCGGGTGCTGGAAATCGGGACGGGTTCGGGCTATCAGACGGCGCTTCTGGCCAATTTGGGTATGGAAGTCTTCAGTATCGAGCGAGTAGAAGGGCTGCACCTGGCCGCCGCGGAACTCTTGCAGCGCCTGGCGATTCCAAAGGTGCATCTGCGGCTGGGGGATGGCAGCCAGGGCTGGACGGATGCCGCTCCCTTCGATGCCGTCGTCTTCACCGCCGCTGTGCCTTGTGCCCTGCCGCCCTTGTTTCACCAACTCCGGCCGGGTGGCTGCTTGCTCTCGCCGCAGGCCGACGGGCGCGAGGAACAACGGCTCAAGTGGTACCGCTGGGATGGACAACAAGCGCAGGAGGAGGATTTGGGTGAATGCCGCTTCGTCCCCCTCTTGCCGGGAACGGTCAGTCACAAGGATCGCATAGGAGTTTGAGCATGGGCGGTGAAGTCTTGGATCTGGGGTCGGAGCCGGAACTCGAGGAAAAGGTATCGGAAAGCAACGACACGGCAGATCCAGTCATCACCGAACATGGCGGAAGCCTCGATGCCACCCAGTGCTATCTGCAGGAAATTGGCCACAATCCCCTGCTGACGGCGGACGAGGAAATCACCCTGGGTCGTCTCGTACAGCAGGGTGATGGCGAGGCGCGACGGCGCATGATCGAGTGCAACCTGCGCTTGGTGGTGCGCCTGGCTCGTCGCTACATCAATCGCGGTTTGCCCTTGCTCGATCTCATCGAAGAGGGCAATCTCGGCCTTATCCACGCCGTAGAAAAATTCGATCCGGAAAAAGGCTTTCGCTTTTCCACCTATGCAACGTGGTGGATTCGTCAGAACATCGAGCGGGCGCTGATGAATCAGACCCGTACCATTCGCCTGCCCATTCATGTGATGAAGGAGATTTCCACCATTCTGCGGGCGGTGCGCTGTCTCGAGCAGAAGTTGCAGCGCGATCCGAGCCCCGAGGAGGTGGCCGAGGCCTTGGATTGTTCCGTGGAGCAGGTGCGCCAATGTCTGGACCTCAACGGGCATGTCACCAGCCTCGACTCCGGTGGTGGACGAGAGGATGACCCCGGCTTAGGGGAGCGCGTCTATGATCCCGAGGTGGCGGGCCCGGAGGATCGTTTTGCCGAGAACGACCTGAGCCAAAGCCTGTATCGCTGGATCGGCGCCCTCGAGGAAAAGCAGCGCTTGGTGCTGTACTGGCGTTTTGGCCTGGATGGCAACGACGGGGCGACCCTGGAGGACGTCGGCGGGCGCCTGGGGCTGACCCGGGAGCGGGTGCGGCAGATCCAGGTGGAAAGCCTCCTGCAGTTGCGCCGGCGCATCCTGGCCGAGGGCCTCGACCCTTGCAGCCTGTTTTCCTAAACTTGCTGCGCCAAGGGCAGGAGGGCAGCGGCCACCTGGCGATCCTCGGCCAAGAGAATACCATAGGTGCGGCAGGCAGCGGCGCTATCCATGATCTCGGCGGCGAGGCCAGCCTGGCGCAGGGCGCTGAGCAAGGCGATGTCGAGTTGTTGCCGGGCGCCGGTGCCAATCAGCAGGACTTCCGGCGGCGTGGCGAGCAGGGCAGTAAAGTCGGCCATGCCCAGGCTGCCGCCTGCGGCCGGCCCCCAGGGGTGCAGGAGCAGGGTGCGGCTGAGCAGGACGCCGCCAGTGTAGCGCAGGCCGTCGATGACAAAGCCGGTGGCGTCGTAGGCTTGCAGGCTGTGTTGTGCGCCCAGGCTTTGGCGGTGTAGTTTCATCTTCGTCCCCTCAATTGACAGCGTCCATTCCGCTCTCTATTGTTCTTCGATTTTGATAGATGCCTCAAGGGCAGAGTTTCCATAGCCATGAATAGTGATTTCGAGCGGATTCGACGCCTCCCGCCTTATGTATTCAACATCGTTACAGACCTGAAACTACAGGCGCGGAAGCGGGGCGAGGATATCATCGACTTTGGTATGGGCAATCCCGACCAGCCGACGCCGCAGTTTATCGTCGATAAGCTCTGCGAGACCGCCCAGCGCGGGGATACCCACCGCTACAGCGTCTCCCGCGGCATTCCTCGCCTGCGTAAGGCCATTTCGGGCTGGTACGAACGCCGCTTTGGGGTCGCCATCGACCCGGAATCCGAGGCCATCGTCACCATCGGCTCCAAGGAGGGCCTCGCTCATCTGGCGCTAGCGACCATGGGGCCGGGAGATACGGTCTTGGTGCCGAGCCCGACCTATCCCATCCACCCCTACGGTTTTGTGATTGCCGGAGCAGACGTGCGCCATGTGCCAATGCTGCCGGGCCACGATTTTTTCGAGGAGCTCGAAAAGGCGGTCAAGGCCGCGTGGCCCAAGCCCAAGATGCTGGTCATCAACTTTCCCCATAATCCCACGGCGGAGGTGGTGGAGCTCGATTTCTTCGCGCGTGTCGTCGATTTCGCCAAAGAGCATCGCATCTGGGTCGTGCATGACCTCGCCTATGCGGATATCGCCTTCGATGGCTACCAGGCGCCGAGCTTTTTGCAGGTGCCGGGGGCCAAGGACGTGGGCGTCGAGTTCTTCACCCTCTCGAAGAGCTACAACATGCCCGGCTGGCGGGTGGGCTTTGCCGCCGGTAATCCGCGCTTGGTGGGCGCTTTGGCGCGGATGAAGAGCTACCTCGACTACGGCACCTTTACCCCCATACAGGTGGCGGCCATCACCGCCCTCGAAGGGCCGCAGGACTGCGTAGAAGAGATTCGCAAGATGTACGAGCAGCGGCGCAATGTGCTCTGCGACGGACTCAATGCCGCCGGCTGGGAGGTGCAGCGACCAAAAGCGACGATGTTCGTTTGGGCGCGTATCCCCGAGAGTTTGCGCGCCAAGGGCTCCTTGGAGTTCTCGAAGATGGTTCTCGAGCGTGCCAAGGTGGCGGTCAGCCCCGGCATCGGTTTTGGTGAGTTGGGCGATGAGTACGTGCGCTTTGGCTTGGTCGAAAACGAGCACCGCACCCGGCAGGCCATCCGCGGCATCAAACAGATGTTTCGTGAGGGTTGGGAATGAGTAACCCACCGGTACGCGTCGGTATCCTCGGCATGGGCACCGTGGGGCAGGGCACGGTGCGG
>JAWNZB010000124.1:0-4814 GCA_038447835.1 Candidatus Igneacidithiobacillus chanchocoensis
CAGGCTCAAACGTAGCGAGCATCGATCTACGCCCTTGCGCTGTCATCGCAGCGCTGTGGCGTGGGTCAGGTGCGCGATATGCGCGGCGCCAGCCTTTCTTTGCAATCAGATCGCGTATCGCAGTCCCGCCAACACCGTCAGCATCTGATTTTGCGTGCCGGATGCCGCGCCTGAGAATGTCGTGGTAGTTCCCGTCGACTGATCCAGGACGAGGGTTGGCCCCTTGCCCAAGGTGTAGTCCTGGTACTGCAATGACCCCACAAGTCGCATGTGCCTGTCTATTCTGTAGGAGACCATGCCGCGGACGGACCAAAGATGCGATTGGCCAAACTTGTCCCAGTAGATCAGCTGACGCAGAACGTGCTGATCTTGATCCTTGGCGTTAATCGCCCATGGGCTCCCCTTAAGTTCAGCGCCGAGCTGCCATCGGTTGTTGAGGGCATAGCGCCCGGCAAGGCCGAGGAAGGGAGCGCTGAAGCTCTGCGTATAGGTGCTGTCGAGCTGGTTGGCGGGAAAGCTGCCAGAGGTGTCCCGAAATCCCTGCACCGAGTAGGTGTAGGTGCCACCGTAGGCTGCCCACTTGAAATGCGTCCACTGATAGCCGCCCATCACGCTCAGGCTGGCCCCATAGTCATGGTAGATCCGCGCCGTCAGATCCAGCGCACCCTGCCATGCGGTCGGTAACCGCGTATCAGGATGATGAGAATGATCACTCCATTGGGTATAGGGGGCCAAACTCCAGTCGTAATCGTCCATGACATTGTTCGATGCGATCGCTGTCCACCCGGATAATCCTGCAGACAGCCAATCAGTAAATCCTCAGCCTGCCCCTTTAAAACCGCAGCGTCATTCACCTGCCAGTGCAGCTCACTCACGGCGCGATGTGTCGCCGGATCATAGCTCCACTCATTGGCACTGCCACTCATGTGGCCAATCCCGGCCTGAAATACGATGTGCGGCGCCCAGTTCCACTTGATCCACGGTGTCCCACTCCCTGGGAGTGAGCCTGCCCGGGCAGGTGTCATGATTTGGACCGACAACACACAAAGGACTACCGCTGCAGCCCGCACGTTGCCCCTTCTCATCGCGCTTTCCCTCTTCCGGCTTTATTCGGCTTGATCTGAGCCCGAATGGACAACACCCCGTCCTGGACCACCCAGATGACCCTTGTTCGCTGCGGCGAATAGCATTTTCCGGATATCGGTTGAAGCGCTTTGGCGTCGCGTACTGCCCCGACAGGCGGCAAATAGGGCGCGAGTAAAGCCTCATTCTGAATTTCTTGTTATTCCGGCAGAGGCGTCTTTCTGTCTCGATGCATGAAGGTCGTGACATGGCGAGTTTGGTCATCCAAAGACGACGGAACGCGCGTTGACGACAATTCTGATGCGTCAAACTCCTCGCTCCGCCCCTGGCGGCTGGCGTCGGTGCGCGCCAGGCAGCCGGCTTGCAATAGGCCGAAAATCCCAATTTTGGTGTGACGCTGGCACCATGAGCGTTGATCCGCAGCGGATGGCCAAGAGCGGGCAGGATAGTACCCGCCGACCCCGACGACAGGGTGGCCCTGCCAGGTCTCGTCACGATGATTTATCTTACGGATACCCATCCGCGAATTGGTTTGGTCACGCTCGCAAGACCAATCACGTCCCGCCTTTGGTGAGCCGAGGCCCCAGGCCTATGCGGCATTAGGGTCGAGGCCTGGCAGCCTTGCGTCTCCTTTTCCTCCTCTGATGGTCAAATAGGTTCAAGACTGCTCGGATGCCCCCGGGCAAGGTGGAGGCATGACCACGCTAGAACCTGAACCGCGATTTCGGCTGAAGCTCATTCCCCTGTTGGTGACGGTGGCGATGGCGGCGGCGCTCCTCATTGGGTCTTCGCTTGGAACCATGCTGGTTGTGCAGCTGTTTCACCTGCCACCGCTCGAGCCGTCTAAACTGCTCTTTCTCTACATTCAGCATGGCATCATGCTGGTGATGGCACTGATCGCAATCGCCATCCTGAAGTACTGGCTGGTGCCTGCCGATTACGGTCTCCACTTGCCGCGTGGACGGAGCTACATCCTGCCCGCAATCCTGTGGGGTGTTGGCTTTGCCACTATCGTCGCCGCGGGCAATTCCTGGCTCGACATGATCCTGCACATCAAGCAGGCTTCCCAGAGCATCAGTTATAATCATAAGCATGCCTGGGGCTGGGCCGCATTTGAAGGCCTCTATGTCGGGCCAACGGAGGAAATTCCTTTCCGTGCCCTTCTGGTAACCTATCTGGCCGCCACCATGCCCGGCAAACTGCGTCTCGGGCGCTTCAACATGAACTGGGCCGGCATCATCGTGGCGCTGCTCTTTGCGCTCGCCCACATTGGCAGCTTCTGGCTGGAAAGCTGGGTCGATGCGCTTGTCCAGCAGGGCTATGCCCTCGCCTGGGGTGTTCTTTGTGCCTACTGGCTGGAAAAATCAGAAAGCATCGTGGCGCCTATCATCGCGCACAATGTCGGTGATGGCATCACCGTGCTGTTTTGGGCGCTGGGCATCTTTTAGGTAGACTTTGGCCGGGCGGACCTGCCGCAGCGCCGCCTCGTGCTGTGGCGGCAGGATGAAGCTTGGCCGCAGGTGCCAACACCAGAGTCAACTGTGTTCAAGATCGTGTGCCGCTGTCACGGCAAGCTCTGGATCATGGCAAACGTGACGACCTAGCAGGGCTTCCGGCTGAAACCCATCCCCCTACTTGTGACTGCGGTCCTCGGTCTTGTCCTTACCGTTGGTTCGGCGGAAGCTGCGGCACTTGTTTTGTGACTTCTTCACCTACGGAAATTCAAGCAGTCGATACTCCGTTTTCTCTTTGTCCAGCATCGCAATCAGCTTCTCCTGGCGCTGATTGCGATCGCCGTTCTGAAATTCTGGCTGGTGCCGGCAGATTACGGTCTGCGTTGGCCGCGGGGCAAAAGTTACATCCTGCCTGCACTGTTGTGGGGTCTTGGTTTGGCGATTGCCGTGAATGCCGGCAATAGCTGGCTCGATAGCATCCTGCACGTCAGCCAGGCGACATCGGACATCACCTATACCCATAGAACGGTGTGGGGCTGGGCTACCTTTGAGGGCCTCTATGTCGGACCAACCGAGGAAATTCCTTTCCGTGCCCTTCTGGTGACCTAATCTGGCGGCCACCATGCCCGGCAAACTGCGGCTCGGTCGCTTCAATATGAGCTGGGCGGGTATCATCATTGCCCTGCTGTTTGCGCTCGCGCCTATCGAGAGCTTCTGGCTTGAACACTGGGTGGATGCGCTGGTGCAACAGGGCCACGCCTTTACCCTTGGAGTGCTATATGCCTACTGGCTCGAGAAGTCTGAAAGTATCATCGCCCCCATCATCGCGCATAATGCCAGTGACGGCATTACGGTCCTGCTATGGACCATTTGCTTTTAGGGGCGCGGCTCTGCAGTAGCCTAACCGATTGGATCCGGCGGCGAGGATTGGTGCAGTACTGCGCCGCTCATGGACATGCGACGCAGAAGGAGCGTCTAGGCGCGTGAGCTTGGGCGGGTCCGTCGGCTTTTCGTCGACCTGGGGGCTTCTTCCATGCGCTTCAGATAGTACTCGTGGTGCTCGGCAAGGAGGGATACTGCGTCATCAATTAATTCCCGCGAGGGTGCGATGGCCGCTTCCAGGGCGAGGCCACGCAGGGCGGCACGTACCAGAAGAAATTCCGGGTCTGGAGATAATGAGCGCTCGCCGCCGCGCGATATACCGGACTTGCTCATCTGCTGCAGTGAACGCGAGGTTACACGTGAAAAGGCGGACGGAAGTTTGGCGCGAAGTTCAGTATCTCCGATACTGCCGATCAGTACCTGCAGAACCGCCATGCCGCCCGGGCTGGAAAATGCTTGCCAGGCGGCCTGGACAAGCGCGACCGCGCGCGCGTCTCGTGAAAGACCTGTAAGCGCCTGCTCGTAGAAGACGACATCCTGCTCGTAGACGTAATCGACCACACCCAGCATAAGTTCGACTTTGCTGGGGAATTGATGGAAGAGAGAGCCACGGCTGACCTTGGCGCGATCCTGTACGACCGAAGAACTGGTTGCAGCATATCCCAGTTCGGCAAGGCTGGCGATTGCAGCTTCAAGAATTTTCTTGCGGGTGGAATGGCTACGCTTCTGCGGGCCGCGTTTAGCCGGCTGCGTCTGGCCTTTGGCACGGGGCTTCGGCCTGGTGACCTTTCGATCAGTCATGTCGTCTCATCGGGCTATGCACAAAGGGCTTATTGTCAATTAGGGTGATGTCTAACGGCTAGGTGGCAGGCACCGGCCTGACTTTATCCATATAGAGGAATTTTTATAGCTTTCTTACCGCACCCTCTTCCCTCGGAGCAACCATTTAATTAGACTGATAAGTCTAATTTACGATCAGGCGGAAGTGTCATGGACGCCAGCACGCAACCCTCCTCACCTCGGCCAGAGGCGCCGGCTCGGCGGCCCAATTTTGTTCTGGTGTTCTGCGACGATCTAGGTTTTGGCGATGTTAGTCTCTATGGCGAAAAGGACATCATCACGCCTGCCCTGGAGGCGATGGCCCGTAGAGGTGTCGTGCTGTCAAATTTTTACGCTGCCGCTAACATTTGCACGCCTTCGCGGGCGGGTCTATTGACAGGCCGCTATCCGATCCGCACCGGGCTGGGCTATGAGGTCATCATGCAGGATGATGATCGTGGCCTGCCGCTATCGGAAATCACCATTGCCCGAGCCTTAAAGCCGGAATATGCAACCGGTCTGTTCGGTAAATGGCATCTCGGTCATCGCGGGCCATTCTGGCCTCCAACCCGGCAC
>JAWNZB010000125.1:0-4654 GCA_038447835.1 Candidatus Igneacidithiobacillus chanchocoensis
GAATGACCGAGCGCGAGCTTGAGCGGGTGGTCCAGGAGGCGGGGCGGCGCTTCGCGATTCTCGACAGCCTCATCATTCATCGCTACGGGCGCCTGCAGCCGCAGGATCCCATTGTCTTGGTAGCGGTGTGGTCCCGACATCGCGCCGCCGCCTTCGATGCCTGTCGTTATCTCATCGACGTGCTCAAGACCTCGGCGCCCTTTTGGAAGAAGGAAATCACCCCACAGGGCGCACGTTGGGTTACCGATTGCCCCGGTTGTCGGGCGGGAACGCAGCATGGTCATGTCCACCCCGATGTATTGGAGGAGCAAGGAATTGCCGAGTTTTGACGTAGTCTCCGAAATCGATTTACAGGAAGTCGACAATGCCTTGCACACTACGAGTAAGGAAATCGGTAACCGCTACGATTTCAAGGGGAGCAAGGCGAGCATCGAGCGCAAGGAGCATGAACTGGTCTTGCTCGCCGAAGACGAGTACAAATTGGGGCAGATGCTCGATTTGCTCTCGCAGCGCTTGGTCAAGCGCGGCATTGATCTCAAGGCCCTGGAAATTGGCAAGGTGACGGATGCCGCCGGCGGTATGCAGCGGCAGGTTTGTACCCTCAAGGCGGGGGTGAGCGTGGAGATTGGCAAGAAGATGATCAAGCTGCTCAAGGATGGAAAACTCAAGGCGCAGGCGAGCATGCAAGGCGATCAATTGCGAGTGAGTGGCAAGAGCCGCGATGAGTTGCAAAGCGCCATTGCCGTCCTGCGCGGTGCCGATTTCGACCTGCCCCTGCAATTCCAGAATTTTCGGGATTGATCATGGACGATAGCGCCGACTCCCTACGTGCCTTTCTGCGCCGGCACTACCAGGGTGCCATCGCCGTCCTCGACCCCGACGGCACCCCGTACACCGCCGTCGTCCATTACGCCTGCGATCATGCCGGTAGCCCCCATTTTCTTTTCTCCAACCTCGCGGTGCACCAGCAGTACCTGCGCAAGGATACCCGTGCTGCGTTTTTGGTGTGGGAACCGGGCGCGGATCTCCTGGAGTTGCCGCGGCTGACCCTGCAGGGAGAAATCCATCGGGTGCACCCCGATCCGGCCCTCGAGGGTCGCCTGCTTTGCCTCATGCCCGGTGCCGATGGTTACCGCGACATGCCCGACTTTCATTTTTACCGCTTCGATATCCGCCGTATTCGCTGGATTGGCGGCTTTGGCAGCATGGGCTGGATGGGGCCGGAGGAAAGCATCCTGCTTGCCGGTGATCTGCGGGAGCTGGAACTGGCAGAGGCAGGTGCGGTAGCGCACATGAATGCCGACCACGCCGATGCCCTGCACGACTATTGGCGCTGGGCAACGGGCAGCGCGGCGCCAGAAGCGGTACGCCTGCTCGCCCTCGATGCCGAGGGGGCGGATCTGCAGTCGGGCAGCCAGCGCCTACGCTTGCCCTTTGCTGCCCCGGTCGCGAGCCCCCAGGGCTGGCGGCAAACCCTGGCGGCCCTTGCCCGGCAGGCGCGGGGTACGGTGTCATGACGGCATCCTTGCAGCGTACTGCCCTCTACCACTGGCATCTTGCCCAGGGCGCGCGGATGTCTCCTTTTGCCGGCTGGGAGATGCCCTTGCACTACGGCTCGCAGCTGCAGGAGCACCAAGCGGTACGCCAGAACGCTGGCATCTTCGATGTTTCGCACATGCGGCCCCTCGATATTTCTGGCCCCGACGCCCGCGCCCTGCTGCGGCGCGCTCTGGCCAATGACGTTGCCCGCCTTGATCGAGAACCGGGTCGTGCCCTCTATACCTGCATGTTGCAGGAAGATGGCGGCATTCTCGACGACCTGATCGTCTATTTTCTTGCTCCCGAGCGCTATCGTATCGTCCTCAATGCTGCCGGGGCAGGGGCAGACACCGCCTACTTGCGCCAGCTCGCGGCCGGGAAGGCCGTCAGCTTCCGGCCACGGGATGATTGGGGAATCCTCGCTTGCCAGGGGCCGCGGGCGGTCGAGCTTGTAGCGGAGGTTCTCGGGCGACCGGAGCTCAAGGAACTACGTAGTTTTCGCTCTCTCACCGCTGGCGATGACCTCTTCATAGCGCGCACCGGCTATACCGGCGAGGACGGTGTCGAGATCCTCACCAGCGATAGCGCTTTGCCGGCTTTGGCAGACAACCTAGTAGCTGCGGGGCTGCGCCCGGCCGGTTTGGCGGCTCGCGATAGCCTGCGCCTCGAGGCCGGTCTCAATCTCTACGGGCAGGACATGGGGCCAGAAGACAGCCCCGACCGTAGCCACCTTGGCTGGACCATCGATTTGCGCGATCCCGAGCGACAATTCATCGGCCGTGCAGCGGTCGAGGCGGAGCGTCGCGCCGGCCCGCGGCAGCGTCTGTGGGGCCTGCTTTTGCCCCGCGATGCCATTCCGCGCGCCGGTTACCGCGTAGTCGATACTGCCGGTCAGCCCGTGGGGCAGGTGCAAAGCGGTTCCTTTGCCCCGAGCTTGGGACTGGGTATTGCCCTTGCTCGTCTCGATGCAGCCATCGGGCCGGAGTCTTCGGTGTTTCTGCAGATTCGCCAGCGCCAAGTGCCAGCGCGGGTGGTCGAGCCCCCATTTTGGCGCCATGGTCGCGCCGTTTATCCCGCATAGGAGAGTGTTCCGCAATGACCCAGGTTCCCGCGTCTCTTCGCTACAGCAGTACCCATGAGTGGGTTGCGTCCCTCGGCTCCGGGCGCTACCGGGTGGGCATCACCGACCATGCCCAGGAACTCTTGGGCGATGTGGTCTATGTTGAGCTACCACAACTGGGGCAAGAAGTCCGAGCCGAGGGTGCCTGCGGGGTGGTGGAATCGGTGAAGGCAGCGTCGGATCTCTACACGCCCCTTTCCGGAAAGATCGTTGCCGTAAACGAGGCCCTGAACGACAACCCGCAGTGGTTGAACGAGGAGCCCTACGAAAAGGGCTGGATTTTTGAGATCGAGGCGGGGGAGGAGGACTACGCTAAACTCCTCGATGCCGTAGCCTACGAAAACAGCATCGCCGGCTGACCATGTCCTACATCCCCCACGATGCGGCGGAGACCGCCGCTATGCTGGCCGCAATCGGCGTGCGGGAACTCGACGAGCTCTTCGACGAGATCCCCACTGCCTTACAATCTTCTCGTCTTGATCTTCCCGAGGCGTGCAGCGAGGCGAGCTTGCGTCGCTTGCTCGAAGAGCGCGCCGCGGTACAAGCGCCACTGCGCTGCTTTGCCGGGGCCGGGGCGTACTCTCATCACATCCCTGCCATCGTTTGGGAAGTGGCGCGGCGTGGGGAATTTTACTCCGCCTACACCCCATACCAGGCGGAGGCAAGCCAGGGCACCTTGCAGTTGCTCTACGAATTTCAGAGCTTCATGACCCGCCTCACCGCCATGGAAATTAGCAACGCATCCTTGTACGACGGTGCCACGGCGCTGGTCGAGGCCTGTTTGATGGCGCTGCGCCTGCGTCCGCAAGCGCGGGAAATCCTCATTCCCGCTGGGCTCTGGCCGCATTGGCAGCGGGTACTCGACTCCTTACTTTCCCTGCAAGGCATCCGCCTACGCCACTTGCCACAAGATGCGCAAAGCGGTCGATTGCAGCTTCCCGAGGCAGAATTCCCGGAGGCGGCCGCGCTCGTCATCCCGCAAAGCAATCGTTTTGGTCTGTTGGAAGATATCGATGCCGCGGCGCGCTGGGCGGAGGCGCGGCAGTTGCTACGCATTGCCGTGGTCAATCCCCTGGCGCTGGCGCTCTTGAAGCCCCCGGGGGAATGGGGAGCCGAAGGAGCAGACATCGCCGTGGGAGAGGGGCAGCCCTTGGGAGTGCCTCTGGCCGGTGGCGGCCCATACTTTGGTTTTCTTACCTGCAAACGCGCCTACGTGCGGCAACTGCCCGGGCGATTGGTGGCCAAGACCGTCGATGCTGCCGGCAAAACCGCCTACTGCCTCACCCTACAGGCGCGGGAGCAACACATTCGCCGCGCCGGCGCGACGAGCAATATCTGCACCAACCAGGGCCTACTCGTTACCGCGGCAACGGTGCATCTGGCTGCCCTCGGTGCAGCGGGACTACGCAGTGCCGCGGCTCGCTCGCACCAGCAAGCGCGCAAGCTGCAGCTTGCACTCACCGCCTTGCCCGGGGTCTCCTCTCCCTATGCTGGGCCGATCTTCAACGAGTTCCTCCTACGCCTGCCGCAACCCGCTGCTACCGTGCGTGATCGCCTTTTGGCGGATGGTATCCTCGCCGGGGTTCCCGCGCAGGAGCTCGATCCCAGCGCCGATCCCCACGATCTTCTGGTTGCCGCCACCGAACTAAGCGAAGACGAAGATCTCGACGCCTACACCCACGCCCTCGCTCGGGCATTGGAGGCCGCCTGATGGAAGACAGCATCTTTGCCTACGATCACCAGCGCGAGGAAGCGCTGCCAGAACTCGATATTCCGGCAGAGTTGCTGCGCCAGGACCTGCCTTTGCCTAACCCGTCCGAGCTCGAGGTCTTGCGGCACTACACGCGCCTCAGTCAGAAGAATTTTTCCATCGATACCCAGTTCTATCCCCTCGGCTCCTGCACCATGAAGTACAACCCGCGTATTGCCCACGAGCTGGCGACCCTACCGGGCTTTGCTCGCCTGCACCCGGCGACCCCGGCGGCGGCCGCCCAG
>JAWNZB010000023.1:0-24283 GCA_038447835.1 Candidatus Igneacidithiobacillus chanchocoensis
ATGATGTGCGTCAATCATGCCGGCGAAGTGATGGCTCAGGCGCTCTACACCGGGCAAGAAATGGGCACCGACGACCCCGAGCTCGCAGCAGTATTACGCAACGCGCGGGCCGAGGAAGAGGACCATCTGCGCTGGTGTGAAGAGCGTCTCGACGAACTCCACGGTCGTCCAAGCCTTCTCGGCCCGCTCTGGTACGCCACCGCCTGGGGCATGGGCTTCCTGGCGGCGCGCCGCGGCCGCGGTAGCAACCTTGGCTTGGTGGTGGCAGTCGAGAATCTCGTCGAAGAACATCTCAAGGAGCATCTGCAGAACCTGCCCCTGTCCGACGAACGCAGCCGCCGCATCCTCGAACAAATGGAGGCCGACGAACGCGGCCATGCCGAAAAAGCGGAGTCCCTCGGCGCCGTCGATCTACCCGCCCCCGTGCGGGTAGCCATGCAAAGCCTGTCGCGGATCGTTACCCGCGGCGCACTCTGGGTATGAAGGGCAAAGAGATTTTTCAGCATTTTGGCTGGCGAGGCTGAGTTGCGCAGCGGCATCGCGGCATCGTGCAGGCACCGGCCTAGTCGAGAAGCGTTTAGGCTTTACTCGCTGCTGAAGCGGGGGTTTTACCGCGCACAACACTCACCCCGGGCAAATGGATGCGGTATTTGCCCGCCCGTACGGCATCGGCCATGCCGCCAATGGTCTGTTGACTGAGCAGCTCGATGACCTCGGCCTTAAGCGGCTTCCAGGCGTAATGTACCGGGCAGGCAGTGGCATCCTCGCATTTTTTGAGACCCAAAACACAGCCTTGGCCCAAGGGCTTGCGCTCGACGATTTCCACCACGTCGAGAATATTGCGATTTTCGGCGCCGGGAGCGAGAACAAAGCCACCGCCGCGCCCCTTGCGCGACTCGAGGATGCCGCTCTTGCTCAAATCCTGCAGAATCTTGGCGAGATACTGCCGCGGCGGTACGCGCGGATCGTCGGGATCTTTGAGGTATTCCCAGATATCGCCACTCAGCACCAACTGCCCGGGCGGCTGGGTGGCCAGATAGATGAGGGCCTGCAGGGCGTATTCACTGGTCTTGCTCAGCAGCATGACATCACTCCACCGACTCGACGGTAAAATCGTGGGTGATCTCTGCACTTTTCGCGAGCATGATGCTCACCGAGCAGTATTTTTCGGCGGAGAGTTGAATGGCATGTGCCACTCGCTTCGGATCGAGATTCTTTCCCTGCACAAAAAACTGCAAATGAATCCGGGTAAAGACCTTGGGATCGGTTTCTGCCCGCTCGGCCGCAATTTCCACCCGACAGGCGCGCACATCCTGCCGCGACTTCTGCAGAATCATCACCACATCGATGCTCGAGCAGCCGCCTAGGCCCATGAGGATCATTTCCATGGGCCGCGCCCCGAGATTATGGCCGCCAATCTCTGCCGCGCCGTCCATTACCAATGCGTGGCCGCTGTCGGCATGAGCCAGAAAGGCCATTCCACCCGGTCCGGTCCATTCTACTGTCGCTTGCATCGAGTTCTCCTTAGGGGCGACAAACACCCAGCGATTACACTACCGACGCGGTCGGGATGCAATCACCCCGCAAAGAGTTCCTGCAATGCCGCACCAGGGCTTGCGGCACGCATCAACCCCTCCCCCACCAAAAAGGCGTGAATACCGGCTTGGCGCAGGGTAGCCACGTCGTCGCGGCTGCGGATGCCGCTCTCGCTGATCAAGAGGCGATCCGCGGGCACGGCAGAAAGCAAGTCGATACTGCGCTGGATGTCGGTGTCGAAGCGGCGCAAATCGCGGTTGTTGATGCCGATGAGCGGCGTACGCAGGCGCAAGGCACGCTCGAGCTCCGCGGCATCGTGCGACTCGACCAAAACCGCCATGCCGAGCTCCTGTGCTGTGGCCTCGAGCTCCGCCATCTGCGCGTCGGAAAGGGCGGCAACGATCAGGAGGATGGCGTCGGCGCCAATGGCCCGCGCTTCCCAGACCTGATACGGATCGATGAGAAAATCCTTGCGCAATACCGGCAGGCTGCAGGCCGCTCGTGCCGCGCTCAAGTAGCTGTCACTGCCCTGAAAGAAGCTCTCGTCGGTGAGCACCGACAGGCAGGCGGCTCCATGTTGGGCGTAGTCGCGGGCAATCTCGACGGGATTGAAATCGGCACGGATCACCCCCGCCGAGGGCGAAGCCTTTTTGATCTCCGCAATTACCGCCGCCGTACCGGCTGCCACCCGTGTTTGCAGGGCAGCGGCAAAGTCCCGGGGTGGCGATGCCAGCCGGGCCGCCGATTGCAGCTCGACAAGGCCCAAGCGGGCTTGGCGCTGAGCCAGTTCGCGGCGTTTTTCCGCCAGAATTTTTTGTAGAATGTCTTCCACCCTAAACCTCCCGAGCAAAGCGCAGCAAGTCCTGCCACTTCTGCCAAACGGCACCGGCGTCGAGCACCTCTCGTGCCCGCTCCACGCCCGCAGCGAGGCTAGCGACCACATCGGCGGCATAGAGGGCCGCACCGGCGTTGAGGAGGACGATGTCGCGCCGCGGCCCCGGCTGGTTCTGTAAGACCGTCACAAACGCCGCTGCCGCCTCGGCCACGTCAGCAATCTGCAGGGCCGCCAGCGGCGCGCGCTCGAGGCCAAAATCCTCGGGCTGCAGCCGATAGCGATGAACCTCGGCGGCCCGCAGTTCCGCCACCTCGGTGGGTCCGGACAGGCTGATTTCATCCAGACCATCATGGCCATGCACGACCAAGACGTGGCGGCCGCCGAGCTCCCGCGCTGCCTCGGCGAGCGGCGTCAACCATACTTCGCTGTACACCCCAAGCACCTGATGCGGGGCCGCCGCCGGGTTACTGAGGGGACCCATGAGATTGAAGAGCGAGCGGATTCCCAGTTCCTTGCGCGGGCCGACGGCATGGCGCATGGCGCCGTGGTGTGCCGGAGCAAAGAGAAAACCGATGCCCACGGTCTCGATACAAGCAGCCACCTGTGCCGGGGTGAGATCGAGGCGCAGCCCCAAGGCCTCGAGCACGTCGGCGCTACCGCTACGCCCGGATACCGCACGGTTGCCATGCTTGGCCACCCGCGCCCCGGCCGTCGCTGCCACCAAGGCGGCCGCGGTAGAGATGTTGAAGGTATTGCAGGCATCACCACCGGTGCCGCAGGTATCCACCAAATGATCGGTGTCTACCGTTACCCGGGTCATGAAGGCACGCAGGGCACGGGTCGCCCCTACCAGCTCCTCTACCCGCTGCCCCTTCATGCGCAGGCCCATCAGTAGGGCGCCCAATTGCGCTGGGGTCCACTCGCCGCGCATGACCGCCGAGAAGATTTCCTCGCTCTCCCGCGCCGAGAGATCCTGACCGGCAATGATCCCTTCGAGAATCTCCCGTGTCGCCCTCATCGACCATCTCCCTGCAAAAAATTACCGAGAATGTCTTTGCCGTGGGCGCTGAGGATGGATTCCGGATGGAACTGCACTCCCTCCACCGCGAGCTCGCGATGGCGCAAGCCCATGATCTCGCCCGACTCCACCCAGGCGGTCACTTCCAGACAAGCGGGGAGAGTCGCGCGGTCGACAATGAGGGAGTGGTAGCGGGTAGCCTCAAAGGGACTCGGCAGACCGGCAAAAACCCCCTGGCCGCGGTGGTGGATGGGAGAGGTTTTGCCATGCATGACTTCCGGGGCGCGCACGACCTGACCACCAAAGACCTGGCCAATGGCCTGATGGCCCAGACAGACACCAAGGATGGGAATACGACCGGCAAAGTGGCGGATCACCGCGGTGGAAATGCCGGCCTCGTTAGGGGTACAGGGCCCCGGCGAGATGCAGATGCGCGCCGGGGCCAAGGCCTCGATTTCCGCCAGGGTAATGGCATCGTTGCGCTCCACCCGCACTTCGGCGCCCAGTTCGGCAAAGTACTGGACGAGGTTATAGGTGAAGCTGTCGTAGTTATCGATCATCAACAACATCAGACGATCCTCCCTTCGGGATCCAAGCTGTTTTCGGCAATGTCCACGGCGCGGAACATCGCCCGGCGCTTGTTGAGGGTCTCTTCCCATTCCGCCGCCGGCTGGGAATCAGCCACGATGCCCCCTCCGGCCTGGATGTGCAGCTGCCCGTCTTGGACCACGGCGGTACGAATGGCAATGCAGGTATCCATGTTGCCATTCCAGCCCCAATAGCCCACGGCCCCGGCGTAGACCCCCCGCGCTACCGGCTCGAGCTCACGGATGATCTCCATGGCACGGATCTTCGGTGCTCCCGATACGGTGCCCGCGGGAAAGGTAGCACGCAGGGCATCCATGGCATCAAGGCCCGGCCGCAGGCGACCAACTACCTGCGAGACGATATGCATGACGTGGGAATAGCGCTCGACGGCAAAAGATTCGGTCAGACGCACCGAACCGGTTTCGGCAATGCGCCCGACGTCGTTACGCGCCAGATCGATGAGCATCAGATGCTCGGCGCGCTCTTTGGGATCGGCGAGAAGCTCCTCCTCCAGGACACGATCGGCCGCCGGACTCGCCCCGCGCGGGCGCGTACCGGCAATGGGGCGGACCGTTACTTCGCCATCTTCCACCCGCACCAAGATTTCCGGCGAGGAGCCCACCAACTGGGTCTTACCAAGGTCGACATAAAACAAATACGGCGACGGATTGATACGGCGCAGGGCACGGTAGAGATCGAGGGGTGGGGCGCCAAAGGGGATGGAGAGACGCTGCGAAGGCACCACCTGCATCACGTCACCCGCGGCAATGTAGGCGCGGATCCGCTCCACCGCCGCCTCATAACCGGCGCGACTGAAGCTCGCCTGAAAATCCTCCTCGCCTACCCGTCCCCGTCGTTCGCTCGTGGGCGGCGCCGGCAGGGGACCACGCAGTCGTTCCGCAAGTTCCGCCAAGCGTGCCCGCCCACGCTCGTAGGCATCGGGTTGCTGGGGATCAACCTGCAGGAGCAAGCGCAGGGTGCCGCGCAGGTTGTCGAAGAGCAGGATTTCGTCAGCCACCAGCAATTGGATTTCCGGCAACTGCAAAGGGTCGGGCAAGGCGGAGCTGCGCGCCAAGCGCGGCTCGATATAGCGAACGATGTCGTAGCCGAAGTACCCGACCAAACCGCCACTAAAACGATCCGCCAACCCAGCGACGGGGGCGGCGCGGAAGCGGCTGCGGAAGGCACTGACCCAGGCGAGGGGATCGGTGGCTTGGCACTGCTCCTGCACTACGCCATCGACAAAACGCTGGATTTGCTGGCCGCGAATTTCAATACGTTCGCGCGCCGGCAAACCGATGATGGAGTAGCGACCCCACTGTTCGCCGCCCTGCACCGACTCGAAGAGATAGGCATAGGGACCATCAACGACCTTGCAATAGGCAGACAGGGGAGTGTCGAGATCGGCAAGGATCTCGCGCGATAGGGGGATGCGATTGTAGCCCTCGCGAGCGAGGGCAGAAAACTCGGCAGCAGAAATCACGGCTTCACCTCGTGGCAACAAGTAATGGAAATGGATCAGCTCCTTACGAGCGGCGCCATCGCCCCTTGCCCACGTAGATGAAATTTCCGGTCATGAATGCCTGTCCCCATGCCGCAAAACGGCCAACAATTCGGGCATGGTATCGATAATGGCATCGGCTGCCAAGTCGGCGAGCGGCATATCGCCGCGGTACCCGTAGCTCACGCAGACCACCGGCATACCTGCCGCCTGAGCTGCTTGGGTGTCGTTGATGGAATCCCCCACTAGCAACCCGGCCTGGGGCGCATGACCAAAATGGCTGGCGGCATGGGTGAGCGGGAGCGGGTCGGGCTTTTTGCGCGGCAGGCTATCGCCGGAAAGCACCAGATCGAAATAGCGCCGCAGCCCAAAATGCTCCAGCAGGGGTTCGGTGAACTGCGCCGCCTTGTTGGTAATGCACACCAAAGGCAGCTTGCCGTGCAGGGCCGCCAGGGTCTCCGGCACCCCATCGTAGGGGCGACTGTGCGCCCAGAGATGCTCCCCGTAGTAGCGCGAGAAGGCGGGCATGGCCGCCTCCAACTCCGCCTCGCTAGGCTCCGCCTCGATGGCCAGGGCACGACGCATGAGCTCGCGCACCCCGTTGCCAATGAAACCGCGAATCACCGGCATGGGCGCCGCCGGCCGCCCCAGCGATTCGAGGACATGATTGGCCGATGCCGCCAGATCCGGCGCGGTATCGATGAGGGTGCCATCGAGGTCGAGGAGCAGAAAGCGGGGCGAGAAGCTCATGCCAGGGCGGCCCGGAAGGCAGCGATGGTTGCCTTGTAGTCGGGTGTACCATAGATGGCGCTGCCGGCCACGAAGACATCGGCACCCGCATCCGCCACTTGGCGCACGTTGTTGACCTTGATGCCGCCGTCCACCTCGAGTTCGATCGCCTTGCCCGTCGCTTCGATGCGTTTGCGGATGGCCTCGATCTTGCGCAGGCTATAGTCGATGAAGCTCTGGCCGCCGAAGCCTGGGTTCACGCTCATTACCAGCACCAGATCGATGCTCTCGAGAATATAGTCGAGCACCGAGAGGGGGGTGGCAGGATTGAGGGAAACCCCCGCCTTGCAACCCAGACTGTGGATGAGCTGCACCGTGCGGTCGAGATGGATGGTACCCTCGGGATGGACGGTGATGATGTCGGCACCGGCCTTGGCAAACTCGGGGATGATGGCATCCACCGGGCTGATCATCAGATGCACATCGAGGGGCTTTTTGGTGTGCGGCTTGATGGCCGCGGCCACCAGCGGGCCGATGGTGAGGTTGGGCACAAAATGGTTGTCCATCACATCCACATGGATGTAATCGGCACCGGCCTCGTCTACCGCGCGCACCTCCTCGCCGAGCTTGGCAAAGTCGGCGGAGAGGATGGAAGGGGAAATCTTGAACTGGCTCATGGGCAACTCCTCAAAGAACAGGAAAGCGCCCGCAGGCGCCCTCCCGACCAGATAGCGATTGTAGACTCAGACCCCGGTTACCCGCGGATCCAACTCACCCTTCGTATAGCGCTTGACCATCGTGTCCATGGGAATGGCCTTGATCTTGCTGGCCTGGCCGGCGGAGCCGAAGGCTTCGAAGCGCTGCTTACAGATATCGCGCATGGCATCGAGGGAGGCCTGCAGGAACTTGCGCGGATCGAAGTTCTTGGGGTTCTTGTACAGGCTCTGCCGCACTGCCCCGGTGGCCGCCAAACGCAGATCGGTGTCGATATTGACCTTGCGCACGCCATACTTGATGCCTTCCTGAATCTCTTCCACCGGCACGCCGTAGGTCTCGCCGATATCGCCGCCAAACTCATGGATGATCTTCAACCAATCCTGGGGCACAGAACTAGAGCCATGCATGACCAAGTGGGTGTCGGGAATCCGCTCATGGATTTCCTTGACTCGATCAATGCGTAGAATTTTACCGGTAGGCGGCTGGGTGAACTTGTAGGCGCCATGGCTGGTGCCGATCGCAATAGCCAGAGCATCGAGCTTGGTCGACTTGACGAAATGTGCCGCTTCGTCCGGATCGGTGAGCAACTGGTCATGGCTCAGGCAGCCTTCGGCGCCAACGCCGTCTTCTTCACCAGCCATGCCGGTCTCCAAGGAGCCGAGGCAGCCGAGTTCGCCTTCCACCGTTACGCCAACCGCATGGGCCATCTCCACCACCTTGGCGGTAACGGCGACATTGTAGTCATAGCTGGCCGGGGTCTTGGCGTCTTCGAGGAGGGAGCCGTCCATCATCACGCTGGTGAAACCAGAACGGATGGCCTGAATACAGACCGCAGGGCTGGCGCCATGATCCTGGTGCAGCACCACGGGGATGTCCGGATACTCCTCCACCGCCGCCAGGATGAGGTGACGGAGGAAAGGCTCACCAGCATACTTGCGGGCGCCAGCCGAGGCCTGCAGGATCACCGGCGCATCGACGGCGGCAGCGGCCTCCATGATTGCCCGAACCTGTTCTAGGTTGTTGACGTTAAAAGCGGGGATGCCGTAACTGCGCTCGGCGGCGTGATCGAGCAGTTGCCGCAGGGATACCATTGCCATTGTTCTTACCTCACTAGCAGTAGAAAAAATCGTCTTACATCACACCTGACTGGCTGCACCGACGCGCACCAGCTTGAGAGTATTGGTGCCACCGGGCGCACCGATGGGCTCGCCAATGGTGATCAGGATGAGATCGCCATCGCGTACCACGCCGCGCCGCCGTAGCTCGTCCTCGGCAGCACGCATCACCTGCAAGGGATCGTCGTGCCGACTTTGCGGGAAATTGACCGGGTGCACACCACGATACAAGGTTACCTTGCGCCGCGTATAGACCTGCGGGGTCAGGGCATAGATGGGCACCCGCGAATCTGCTCGCGACAGCCACAACGCCGTCGAACCGCTCTCGGTAAAGGCAGCGATGGCCGCAATGGGTGCCCGCTGGGTTGCCAAAATGGCCGCCGCAGCGATGGTCTCATCTACCCGATCCAAGCGCCGTTCCGAGAAAGGCTCCGTAACTTGGCAGGGCATCTGCCGCTCCACTTCGAGGCAGGTGCGGGCCATGGCGGCTACTGCCTCGACGGGATACTGACCAGAGGCGGTCTCGGCCGAGAGCATGACCGCGTCGGTACCGTCGAGCACGGCATTGGCCACGTCCGAGACTTCGGCGCGGGTGGGAATCGGCTGATGAATCATCGATTCCATCATCTGCGTTGCGGTTATGGTGAGGCGGTCGTAGCGATGCGCCATGGCAATGATGCGCTTTTGTACCGGCGGCACTGCCGCGTCGCCAATTTCCACACCCAAATCGCCACGAGCGACCATGACCGCCTCGGAGGCGGCAAGGATCTCCTCGATGGCGTCCACCGCCTCGGCACGCTCGATTTTGGCCACCAGGGCGCCATGCCCACCTGCTGCCCGAAACAAACGCCGGGCCTCGTCCATATCCGCGCCGCTGCGCGGAAAGGAGACGGCAAGATAATCGGCCTCCAGGCGCGCCGCGGTGACAATGTCCTCGCGGTCTTTGTCGGTGAGAGCCGGGGCCGTGAGACCGCCGCCGGCACGATTGATGCCCTTGTTATTGGAGAGCTCGCCGCCCTGGGTGACACGGGTGTGGATCTCGCCGCCCTCGACCTTTTCTACCCAGAGCTGGATCATGCCGTCGTTGAGGAGCAGGGTGGCACCACGTTCGACGTCGCTGACTAGCTCCGGGTAGGTAACCCCGACCCGCTCTTGATTGCCCAAGCTGCAGTGAATATCGAGAATGAAGGGATCGCCGTCACGCAGGTGAATCTTGCCGTCGGCAAACTTGCCGATACGAATCTTCGGACCTTGCAGATCCGCCAGCACGCCGATGGCACGCCCATGCGCGCGGGCGCGCTCCCGCACCAACTCCGCCCGCCGCACATGGTCTTCCGCGCTGCCGTGGGAAAAGTTGAGGCGGACCACGTCGAGCCCCGCCTCAATCAAGCGGTCGATGACCTCTGGCGAGGAACTGGCGGGCCCCAGGGTGGCCACGATCTTGGTGCGGCGAATCATAGAATCACCTCCGACTACGTGCCTCGAGAATCTCAAAAGCCGGCAGGGTTTTACCCTCCAGGATTTCGAGGAAAGCCCCACCACCGGTGGAGATATATCCAACCTTATCGGCAATACCGTACTTTGCAATAGCCGCCAAGGTATCGCCACCGCCGGCGATGGAGAAGGCCGGACTCGCGGCAATAGCCATGGCCAAGGTCTTGGTGCCGTTGGCAAAGGCATCGAACTCGAAGACCCCCACCGGCCCGTTCCAGACGATGGTGCCTGCGGCTTTGAGCTTGTCAGCTAACTGCTGTGCCGTCTTCGGGCCGATATCGAGGATGAGATCCTCGGGGCCAACCTCCGCGACTGCCTTGACTGTCGCCTTGGCGTCGGCGGCAAAGCGATCCGCCACCACCACGTCTACCGGGATCGGGACCTCGGCACCGCGCGCCTTCATCTTGTCGATGACCTTGCGCGCTTCCTCCACTAGATCTGGCTCCGCCAGACTCTTGCCGATGGGTTGGCCAGCGGCAAGCAGGAAGGTGTTGGCGATACCGCCACCCACGATGAGACCATCTACCTTGTCTGCCAAGGCTTGGAGAATGGTGAGCTTGGTCGAGACCTTGGAGCCGGCAACGATGGCGATCAAGGGCCGCTTGGGATTGGCCAAAGCGCGCTGAATGGCATCGATTTCGGCGGCGAGCAGCGGGCCAGCACAAGCGATGGGGGTATACTTGGCGATGCCATAGGTGCTCGCCTCGGCGCGATGCGCCGTACCAAAGGCATCGTGCACGAAGATGTCGCAGAGCTTGGCGTACTTCTGCGCCAAGGCGTCGTCATTCTTCTTTTCGCCCTTGTTGAGGCGGCAGTTTTCCAACATCACCACCTCGCCGGGATGCAGCTCGAAGCCGCCGTCCACCCAATTTTGCTGCAGGCGCACCGGTTTGCCGAGGAGCTCACCAAGACGCTTGGCTACCGGCGCCAGGGAGTCTTCGGGCTTGAATTCGCCTTCCGTGGGACGCCCCAAGTGGGAGGTGATCATCACCGCCGCACCCGCGTCGAGGGCCATCTGCACCGCCGGGACCGAGGCCCGCACGCGCGTGTCCTCGGTAATCTGGCCCTGGTCATTGAGGGGGACGTTGAGATCGGCACGGATAAAAACGCGCTTCCCGCGCGCCTCGCCGCGCTGGCAGACTTCGGCAAAGGTCAGAATCTGCATGACAAAGCCCTCAATGGGTCGCTACATGCTTGACGAAACGCAGCATGTTGCAGGTATAGCCATATTCGTTGTCGTACCAGGACACGACCTTGACGAAGGTGGGATCGAGCTGGATACCGGCCTTGGCGTCAAAGATTGAGGGGGCCGAGAAGCCACGGAAATCGGTGGAGACCACGGCATCCTCGGTATAGGCAAGCACGCCCTTGAGAGGCCCTTCGCTGGCGGCCTTCATGGCTTGGCAGATTTCCTCGTAGCTGGCTTCCTTGTTGAGCTCAGCGGTGAGGTCGACTACCGAGACATCGGAAGTGGGAACGCGGAAGGCCATACCCGTGAGTTTTTTGTTGAGCTCCGGAATCACCTTGCCTACCGCCTTGGCAGCACCCGTGCTGGAAGGAATGATGTTCTCGAGGATGCCACGTCCACCGCGCCAGTCCTTGGCCGAGGGACCGTCGACGGTCTTCTGGGTGGCGGTGGCGGCGTGAACGGTGCTCATCAAGCCGCGCTTGATGCCGAAATGATCGTTCAGCACCTTGGCAACCGGGGCCAGGCAGTTGGTGGTGCAGGAGGCCGCCGAGACGATCTTCTCGCCGGCATACTTCTGGTGATTCACGCCATAGACGAACATGGGGGTGTCGTCCTTGGACGGGGCCGACTGCACGACCTTCTTGGCGCCCGCATCGAGGTGCTTCTGGCAGGTCTCGCCCGTAAGAAAGAAACCCGTCGACTCGATGACCAAGTCCACTTGCACCGCATCCCACTTCAGGTTGGCAGGATCGCGCTCGGCAGTGAGCCGCACCGTCTTGCCGTTGATGAGCAGGTTATTGCCTTCGACCTTCACTTCTCCGGGAAAGCGGCCATGGACCGAGTCGTATTGGAGCATATAGGCGAGATAAGCGGGCTCCAGCAAGTCATTGATGGCCACCACTTCTAATTCCCCAAACTCCGCTTCTTTGGCAATGGCGCGAAAAGCCATGCGCCCGATCCGTCCAAAGCCGTTGATACCCACACGAATTGTCATACCCTAACTCCTCAAAGTTTCTAATGGAATTCTTTAGAGTGCCCGGAAGCGCTCGACGACATGCGCGACAGTAAAGCCGAACTTCTCGAAGAGCACTGGCGCCGGGGCAGAGGCACCGAAGCGATCGATACCGATCACGCCGCCTTGCAGCCCGACATATTTGTACCAGAGCCCGGAAGTACCAGCCTCCACCGCCAGACGCTTACTCAGGGCTGCGGGCAGAACACTTTCGCGATAGGCCGCGTCTTGGGCGTCAAAGATATCGAGGCAGGGCATCGACACCACCCGCACCTGTACGCCGGCCTCCGCCAGCTTGGCCTGGGCGGCAAGGGCGAGTTCTACCTCAGAACCGCTGGCGAGGATGATACCCTCCTCCTTACCCGCCGCCGCCTTGACGACGTAGCCGCCGCGGCGCGCACCCTCGATGCTCGCGTCGCTGTGCGGCAGGGCCGGCAGATTCTGGCGACTGAGGGCCAACAGGCTGGGCGTGCGCTCTTGCTTGACCGAAGACTCCCAGGCGATGGCGGTCTCTACCGCATCGGCAGGGCGCCAAACATGCAGGTTGGGGATCAAGCGCAGGCTGTTGACCTGTTCGATGGGCTGGTGGGTCGGACCGTCTTCACCCAAGCCGATGGAGTCGTGGGTCATGACATAGATCACGCGGATACCCATGAGCGCCGACATACGGATGGCGTTGCGGCTGTAATCTGAGAAGATCAGGAAAGTGCCACCGAAGGGGAGGAAGCCGCCGTAGAGGGTCACGCCATTCATGATGGCCGACATGCCGAATTCGCGCACGCCGTAGTGAATGTAATTGCCCTCCACTTGGTTCTTGCCAAGATCCACCGCTTCTTTCCAACGGGTATTGTTGGAGGGGCTCAAGTCAGCCGAACCACCAAGGAATTCCGGTACCACCGCGGCAATACCCTGGATGGTCTTGCCCGAGGCAACACGGGTGGCAATCTTCGGTGCCTCGGCGCGGAAGTCGGCAATGACCTTGGCAATGGCCGCATCAAAAGCGGGGCTGGGCACACCACGCAGGCGCCGCTCAAACTCCGCCGCCTCCGTCGGGAAAGCCGCCTTGTACGCAGCAAACTTGTCCTGCCAAGCCGCCTCGGCCGCCTTGCCCTTGGCGCGCGCGTCCCAGCCCTGGTAGATCTCTTGCGGCACGAAGAAGGCTTCGTCTGAGGGCCAACCCAAGTGCTTGCGGGTAGCGGCCACTTCCTCGGCCCCCAAAGCAGCGCCGTGCACATCGTGGGTACCGGCTTTGTTAGGCGAACCTTCGCCAATCACCGTCTTGCAACAGATGAGCACCGGCTTACTGGTCTGGGCCCGCGCCGCAATGACTGCATGCTTGACGGCTTCAGGGTCGTGACCGTTGATGTTGCGGATGACATGCCAACCGTAGGCCTCAAAACGTGCCGGGGTGTCGTCGGCAAACCAGTTGTCGACGTGGCCATCGATGGAGATGTTATTGTCGTCGTAAAAGCAAATGAGCTTGTGCAGACCCCACACGCCAGCGAGGGAGCAGGCCTCGTGGGACACGCCTTCCATCAAGCAGCCGTCACCCAGGAAAATGTAGGTGTAGTTGTCGACGATCTCGTGGCCGGGGCGGTTGAACTGCTTAGCGAGCAGCTGCTCCGCCAACGCCATACCAACGCCATTGGCCAAACCTTGGCCGAGAGGGCCCGTGGTGGTTTCCACGCCGGGGGCGTCGCGATACTCGGGATGCCCCGGCGTTTTGCTGTGCCACTGGCGGAAATTCTTGAGGTCGTCGAGGGAGAGGTCATAACCGCTCAGGTGCAGTAGGGCGTACTGCAGCATCGAGCCATGCCCGTTCGACAGCAGAAAACGATCCCGCCCAGCCCAGTGGGGGTTACTCGGATTGTGGACGAGGAAATCATTCCAGAGAACTTCGGCAATGTCGGCCATACCCATGGGCATGCCGGGGTGGCCGCTGTTGGCCTTTTGCACGGCATCGATGGCAAGGATACGGATGGCGTCAGCCATGTGCTTACGGGATACGGTCATAGTCAGCTCCTCAGAGTTGGCCCCCGCAGCCGGGACGCCAACCAACTAGTTGGTAGAGAAATCAGTCGTCGGCGCGCTGATGGGTGCGTACGCGCCGGAGAATGCCATCGTGGCCGGAAATCACCAGGCTCTCGCTTTCGACGAAAAAGCGCGAGCGGGACACGCCATCGAGAATATCGCCACTGGTTAGGCCAGTCGCCACAAAAAGAACATCGTCACTGGATACGAGCTCATCCCGGCCCAGCCATTGGCCAATCTTGAGACCAGCAGCGGCAATCTCCTCGGCCTCACCGGGCTTTTGTGGAGCGAGAGCACCAAACATATCGGCTCCCATGGCCCGAGCGGCACAAGCAGTGATGACGCCTTCTGGGGTGCCACCGATACCCATCATGGCATCGACCTTGGTGCCCAGGGCAGCCATGATGCCGCCACTGACGTCGCCATCGGTCTGCAGGCGCACCGTGGCACCCGCTGCCTGAATTTCGCGGATCATTCCTTCATGGCGCGGCTTTTTCAGCAAAAAGATCCGCAACTCCTTAACGTCCTTGCCCAGCGCCTTGGCGAGGGCATGCAGCTTGTCTTTCATGGGTGCTGCCGGATCGATCTTGCCCCGCGCCGGCGCTGGCACCACCAACTTGTCCATGTAGAAGGCTGGGCCGGGGCGGAACATGCTGCCCTTGGGCGCCGCCGCAAGCACGCAGATGGAACCCGGCATGCCGTTGGCCAGGAAAGTGGTGCCCTCCACAGGATCGACGGCGATGTCGACTTCCGGGCCACTGCCGGAGCCCACCGCCTCGCCGTTGTAGAGCATGGGTGCCTCGTCCTTCTCCCCCTCGCCGATGACCACCGTACCACGCATGGGCACCTGCGCAATGGCCGCCCGCATGGCATCCACCGCCGCGCCATCTCCCAGTTCCTTTTCTCCCCGGCCGATCCAGCCACTGGCAGCGCGGGCCGCGGATTCGGTTACGGGGAGCAGACTCAGGGCGAGGTTGCGGATGGTGGCCATAGGGGGGGGTTGTCCTTACAGGTGGCGAATGAATAATTTCAAGGATAAATCAAGCTCGGCTCTTTGGGAACTCAGTCACCAACCAAGTCGACCACGCGGCGTGCAGCAGCGGGTCGAGGGCGGCTAAAACCGAGCGCTTGGCGAGGGCATTGGGGCAGAGGGGTTCGCCAGCCAGGGTGCTGAGCTGACCGCCCGCTTCCTGCAGCAGGAGACCGCCTGCGGCCCAATCCCAAAGCTGTTGCGCACCGTGCAAATAGAAGTGGTAGCGCCCCGCCGCCAACCAACTCCACTCGAGCACGCAGCTGCCAAAATTCCGTTGACTGTGGAAGGGTTGCCGGGTGACGAGGGCAATCGCCAGCTCTGGGACAAGACGCTTGTAGTCGAGAACGCCAACGCTGCCACTCAGCCCTGGCGCCTCCCGGCACGGTAGACGCTCGCCATTGCAAAAAGCACCACCGCCCCGCACCGCGGTAAACAGCTCGTCACGTATCGGGTCATAAACCCAGCCCTGGCGCGCGCCTTGGCCATCGAGGAGAGCAAGGCTGATACCAAAAACCGGCACGCCAGCGGCATAATTGCTGGTGCCATCCAAGGGATCCAGACACCAGAGGAGGCCGGCAGTGCGCATAAGTTCCGCTTGCTCCGCAGCCGTCATCTCCTCGCCGAGCAGGGGGATATCGGGGTAGCGCTGTGCCAAGGCCTCTTGCAGAAAATTTTGGCTGTGGAGGTCGGCACTGGTAACGATACTGCCATCAGGCTTGCGCGTTGCCGTTAGGCGCTGAAAACCGGGCAACAGGAAGCGGGCCGCGCTCTCACGCAGTAGCTCAGCCACCCAATCACTATCGATACCGCCGTCCCCGTTCATAGGCAAAGCATAGACCAGGCCGCGGCTGGGGTCATCCTTCCGTTGGCGATCGTGGCATGCTCCAATAGCCGTATGCCACGGATTCACCTCTACCTCGCGGCGCCACCTGCCGATGCTCGCTTGCTCCTCCCCGCCGAGGCAAGCCACCACCTGTTGCGGGTACTGCGCGCCCGACGCGGTCAGGGCCTTACCCTGTTCTCGGGCGACGGTTGGGAGCATGCGGCCGAACTGGTTGGGGTAGAGGGTGAACGCGCCGTGCTGGCAGTCGAGGCGGCGCGCCAGCGCGATACCGCAAGCCCTCTGCACGTTACCCTGGCGCTGCCCTTGCTCAAAGGTGAGCGCTGGGATTGGGCATTGCAGAAGGCGACAGAACTTGGCGTGGCGACGATCCAACCGATTCACAGCCGCTTCTGCCAAATTGCCTTGGCGGAGGCGCAGCAGGCGCGTCGTCAGGAACGCTGGCAACAAATCCTCATTGCCGCGGCCGAGCAAAGCCAGGCTACACGCTTGCCGCAGCTTGCAGCACCGCTGGCTTTGGCAGATTTTTTGGCGCGCCCCCTGGAGGGGCTCGGCTTGGTTCTCGATGCCGATGCCGACGGCAATTTGCGCACCTTGCCAGAAATATCGCCAAACTCGGTCACTATCCTCACGGGCCCCGAGGGCGGACTAGCTGCCGAGGAAATCGCCAGTGCGCGGGAGAAAGGCTTTTATGGACTGCGCCTGGGACCACGGATCCTGCGCGCCGAGACCGCCCCATTGGCAATCCTGGCCGTCCTCCAAGGACGTTACGGTGACCTCGGTTGACAGCACGTTGCTGGCGCTGGACCATGGGCAAAATCCCAAGGAGTTGGATCGCATGGATATCTTGTTAGCCAATCCGCGCGGCTTCTGTGCCGGCGTCAATCGGGCCATCCAAATCGTCGAGCGCGCATTGGAATTGTTTGGCGCGCCCATCTATGTGCGCCACGAAGTCGTGCACAACCGGCATGTAGTCGAAGACCTACGCAATCGCGGTGCCATCTTTGTCGAGGAGCTGGACGAAGTTCCGGATGACGCCACGGTCATCTTCAGCGCCCACGGCGTTCCGCTGGCGGTGCGTCAGCGCGCCGAGGAGCGCGGCCTGACCGTCTTCGACGCTACCTGCCCCCTGGTTACCAAGGTGCACATGGAGGTCAAGAAATACAGCCGCGAAGGCATGGAAATGGTCCTCATCGGTCATGCCGGCCACCCGGAGGTGGAAGGCACCATGGGCCAGGTAGAGGCGGGGATGATGTACTTGGTCTCTACGGTTGCCGACGTTGCGCGTTTGCAGCCCCGCAACCCGGAGCGCTTGGCCTACATCACCCAGACGACCCTGAGCATGGACGATACCGCCGAGGTGATCCAGGCCCTGCGCGAGCGCTTTCCAGCCATCCAGGGGCCAAAAAAAGACGACATCTGCTACGCTACCCAAAACCGTCAGGATGCCGTCAAGAAGCTCGTCCCGGCGGTCGATATCCTGTTGGTGGTGGGCGCGCCCAACAGCTCCAACTCCAGCCGCCTCGCCGAACTCGGTCTGCGCCTGGGAACCGCCACTCACCTCATCGAAGACGCCAGCCAACTACGGCGCGAGTGGTTTGCCGGTGATCCGCGCATCGGTATCAGCGCCGGGGCTTCGGCACCAGAGAGCCTCGTCCAGGAAATCATCGCCACGCTGGAGAGTTGGGGAGCACAGCGGCCACAGGAACTGCCAGGGGTTGAGGAGAAAGTGATCTTCAGTCTGCCCCTGGCCCTGAGCCAGGCGACGCGGCCGTAACCGCGTCGTCGTTGGCTTCGCGTCGCTGCAGTTCCCGCACCTGCAACTCCACTGGCTCCAAGACGGGGAGCTCGCGGTCAGTGCTGGTCGCACCGAGGTCGGCAAATTTACGTGCCGAAACAAGAACGCGGGTCTCCAAAGATGCCGTGGCCTGATTATAGGACTGCACGGCACTCTGCAGCTGGCGTCCGACCTTGCTCCAATGGCCGCTCATCGTCAGCAAGCGGTCGTGCAGTTCGCGCCCAAGAGCACTAATGGCCTGGGCATTGGCCGCTACTACTTCCTGGCGCCAGCCGTAGGCCGCTGCCCGCAACAAGGCAATGAGGGTAGTGGGGGTGGCCACCAGGACCTTCTGTTCCATGCCATATTCGATCAGGGCTGGATCCATTTGCAGGGCGGCACTGAAAAAATCTTCCCCGGGCAGGAACAAGACCACAAATTCCGGGCTTGGCAGTTGTTCCCAATAGGATTTGCGGCCCAATTGCTGGAGGTGCGTGCGTAGCTCGGCGGCATGCTTGCGCAGCCACTGCTGGCGCTCCTCTTCCGACACCGCCTCTACCGCCTGCAGGTAGGCATTGAGCGGCGCCTTGGCATCGACGACGATTTCCTTGCCGCCGGGCAGGTGCACCACCAGATCCGGACGCTGCTGCCCTTGTTCCGTTTGCATGCTGGCCTGCTCGACAAAATCGCAGTGGTCGACCATGCCTGCCATTTCCACTACACGCCGCAGCTGCATCTCCCCCCATCGCCCGCGCGCCGCCGGCTGGCGTAAGGCCTTGACCAAGGCCGCAGTTTCGCGGTGCAAACGGGGGAGATGATCCTGCACGAGCCCACGTAGTTGCTCGCTCAAGGCACTGTAAGCGCCAGCCCGCACCTGCTCGAGGGCATCGAGACGCTCGTTCATTTTACCCAGAGACTCGCGCACCGGCTGTACCAATTGTCCAAAGCCTTGTTGCCGCAGTTCCCAATCTTGGCGCGCCTGTTCCTGAAATTGACCGAGCTTTTCTTGGGCAAGGCGCAAAAAATCTTCGTTATTGCGACGCAAGGCATCGCCCGAAAGAGCGCTGAAGGCCTGTTGCAAACGCTCCTGGGCGGTGAGCAGCAGGGCTTGTTTTTCTTCCGCCTGCCGGGATTCCTGCTGCAAGCGCTCCTGGAGTTCCGCCAATTGGCGATCCTGCATCCGGTTTTGCGCGAGGAGGGAGGCGTACTCTCGGCGCAGGGCTTCTGCCTCTGCGAGCCGCGCCTCCCATGCGGCTGCCTGCACTTGCAGGCCCTGCAAGTCCTCGCGCAGGCGCTCCTTCTCCTGGTTCTGCAAACGCAGCTCTTCCTGCCGCTGTAGCAAGGAAGCGCGCAGATCGACGAGGGCTTGCTCGCTCTGCTGCAGCGCCAAGACCTGCGCCTGCACCCTGACGCGCGACCAGAGCCAGAAAAGGAGAACCCCGACCAGGATCCCTGCCAGAAAGGCGAGAAGGATCCCGATCAGCACAACGCTAGTGCGTATCGCTCAACTGCGAGGTGCAGTTGGGGCAACGGGTAGCAGCGAGGGGGATATCGGTATGGCAGAACGGACACTCTTTGGTGGTTACCGCGGCAGCGGGCTTAGGATAAAGCCGATTAACGACCCGTACCAAACTAAAAATTACCAACGCGATGATGATAAAGCTGATTACAGCCATAATGAAAAGACCATAATTCCAGGTAACCGCCCCGGCCTTTTCCGCAGCCGCCAAGGTAACGTAGGGTCCCGGTGTCTTCCCTTCATGCAGTACCAAGAAGAGATTGCTGAAATCTACCTTGCCAAGAATGAGGCCGATAGGGGGCATAATGATGTCTTTGACGAGGGCGGTAACCAGGGCCGAAAAGGCAGTGCCTATGACAAAGGCCACGGCCAAGTCGATAACATTACCGCGCTGCAAAAATGTTTTGAAATCCTTGAAGAACTGACGCATTTTCTTTCCCTTTGATTATGTTGTACGACGGCCTGATTATAGCAGCAACTCTGCGGAGGGGAAGACAAAAATCCGACGCACCGAGCGAGTCTGTGCTACCCTCCTTTCCAGCAAAACTTTTCCACGACGCTGAGGAGGAGTACTCCCATGCAACGACCATGGTCACCCAGTCTCGCCGCGCTGCCTTTTGCGGTTTCCCTGCATGCCTTGGCAGCCACAATGCCGGCGCCACAGATCAGTCTGCACCTTGATGAGTCTTTCAGCGTGCCCGCAGCCGAGCTGCACGCCGAGCTTGCTGCCGAGGCGCAAGCACCACATGCCGCAGATGCGGCGCAGCGGGTCAACGAGGAGTTGCGTTGGGCGGAAAAGAAGTTGGCAGCAACACCGCAAATTCACTGGCAACTTGGCAATTATGCAAGCCAGCGTCTTGCCGACGACAAGGGCTGGCAACTACGTGGCGAACTGCAACTGCACGCTGCCCCCGATGTCCTCTTACCCGTGCTCGCGACCCTGCAATCGCGCTTGCAACTGCTCTCGCTGCAAACGCAGCCGTCGGCGGCCAGTGTCCGCGCGGCCGAGGCGCAGGCGCGCAAGGAGCTATTGCAAAGATTCCGTAATGACGCCGAGTCCGCCTGCACAGACCTGGGCCTGCATTGGGGCGGGATTGAACGCGTCGAACTGCGCTCGTCGGCCACCCAGCCAACACCACGGATCATGGGACCGGCCCTCCTTGCCGCTATGCCCGCACCGATTAGCGCTGGACATGCAGAGAGTCAATGGATAAGCACCCTGGACGGTATAGCATTTTGTCAAAAATAAGCTAATTATTTGACCAATTCGTAATTGTAAGGTCGTTATCATGAAAAATGCCGATTGGTTGGCCCGCTACCGGGCGGGGGGACGGCTACCATCACCGCGAGGAGTGTACCTCGAGGCCTTACGCTTGCTGGAGCAGGAAGAGGTCGACAATCGGGAATTGGCGCGGGTTCTGCAATCGGATCCTGCCACTAACGCCAAGCTGTTACAACTCGCCAATGCCTCGGCGCGTGCCCGCTCGCGCCCGGTGGTCTCGGTCGGCGACGCCATCCTCATCCTTGGACAGGCGCAGATCAAGCGCTTGGTACTGGCCCTGGCGCTTATCCAAAGCTCGGCGGCGCGGGTGGACGGCTTTCCATACCGGCTATTTTGGTCGCATTCGTTACTTACCGCGCTGGCGGTACAAGCGGTTGCCGAGCGCCTCGGGCGGGTAAATGCCGATGAAGTTTTCGTTGTCGCGCTGCTCTCCCACATTGGTCGCTTAGCCCTCGCCAGTCTCTTTCCCGAGAGTTACACCACGCTGCTCGCCGCCTGCGCCGAAAAGAGCGAGCAGGAATGCCGCCAGCAGGAGCGTAACCTCTACGAGATCGACCAAGATGAGCTTTCTGCGCTATTGCTCGAAGACTGGGGACTACCGGGAATTTTTGTGGAAGTGGTGCTCCATCAAAGCTATCCCGAGGGGTTGTTGGGTACTCCCCAGGCTGCGCGCGGCATCTATTTGATTCACCTCTTGCGCCTCGGCCAAGCGATGGCCGGGGTCAGTTTGCAGCACAACCCGCAGTGGCAGGACGATGCCCGCAAGCTACGCCAAGAAATGGACCATCTCGGCCTCAGTCGGGAGGCCATCGACGAAGAGTTACGCCATCTGCTAGCGGCCTGGCCGCGCTGGCGCGAATTGCTGCAGGAGGCCGAAACCGTGCGCAACGCGGTGACCGGCTGGGAGGAGAGTGCAACGATAATCGCGGAGCCGGCTCTGCACTCGGCGCTACAGGTGGCCTGCATTGGCGAAGGCTTTGGAGATCAAGCCAGCGCCTGCGCAGCACTTTTTGCAAAACAAGGCATTGCGCCGCAAATGCTAGCGCGCAGCATCGACCCCTTGCAGCTGCACTCTGCAGACTGGGACTTGCTGATTCTTGCACGGGATCCAACCCAAACTGCGGTCGACGAGGGGATTCTGAACAGTCTCGATTCCATTCTTGGGCCCTACTTGTTGCTCCTTGGCCGCGACCCGCTTTCTGCCGAGGAGGAAAGCCGACTTTTTCGCTCCGCCGTCGATGCCTACGAAATTTTGCCCCTGAGCGCCGAGCGTCTACAAAAGCATCTGCAATTTGCCGAGCGACGACGCGAGGGGCGACGCAAATATGCCATGCGCCAACAACGGATGCAGCGTTTGACCGATTCCTTGGTGGAGAAGAATCGCGACCTGCGGCAAGCCGCATGGACCGACCCGCTCACGGAACTGCGCAATCGCCGCTACGCCGAAGAACGACTGGCGCAGGAATGGGCAGTTTGCGAAAGTCAGAGCAGCGAACTCGGCCTCATGCTCTTGGATCTGGATCGCTTCAAGGAAATCAATGACGCCGAGGGGCATGAGGCGGGTGACCGGGTATTGCGCCGGGTCGCCCGCATCCTCGAGGAGATGCTGCGCGAGCAGGACACCCCCTGCCGCCTGGGGGGCGACGAATTTTTGATCATCTGCTCCGAGACCGGGTTAAGCGGTCTGCAGGCCCTTGCCAATCGTATCTGCAGCCGCTTGGCGGAGCCGGAAGCTTGGCGCGAGCTCTCAGGTCCGATTTCGGTGAGCATTGGCGTCGCCAGCCGTCAGCCCGGCATGAAAGGTCCGGATGAGCTGATTGCGGCCGCTGATCTGGCCCTCTTCGAAGCCAAACGGGGCGGCCGCGGGCGCGTGGCTGGGAGCGTTTAGCCGCGCGGCTGGAAGCTACTCTGCGCCGCCAGTTGTTCCCAGAGGGTGCGCTCTTCGGCGCTGAGCTCCTTGGGCACGACAATCTGCAAGACCGCGTAGAGATCCCCCGCCGTCTTGCCCTGGGCGCCAGGCAGGCCCTTGCCGCGCAGCCGCAGGCGTTGCCCGCTACTACTGCCGGCAGGCACCTTGGCGCGCACACTCCCATCCAGAGTCGGCACCGGCACGCTGGCGCCGAGGACTGCCTCCCAAGGGCTGATCGCCAAGTCGTGATACAGATCCTGGCCCTCGGGGCGAAACTGCGGGTGCGGCGCATAGACGATGCGCAGGTAGAGATCACCATTCGGACCGCCCCCCGCCCCCGGTTGGCCTTGCCCGGCAATGCGCAAGCGCTGGCCCTGGGCAATGCCCGCGGGAATCTTTACCGAGAGCTTTTTGTTCTCCCGTCGCACCCGGCCATCGGGACCGGTCACCGGTACCTGTAGGCTGATTTCCCGCTGCGCACCTTGGGCAACATCCTCCAGACGCACCGGCAATTCGGCTTCGCTGTCCTCCCCGCGCGCACGAAAGCCGCCGGCACCCCGTCGCTGTTGGGCGAAGAGTTCCTCAAAAAAGTCGCTGAAGCCGCCCGCACCGCCATCGCCAAAACCATGGCCAAAGTTCTGCCAGCCCGGTGGTGGACGGAACTCTTGGCCAGCACGCCAATTGCTGCCCAATTGGTCGTAGGCACGACGATTCTCCGGGTCCTTGAGCACCTCGTAGGCTTCCTGGACCTCTTTGAAGCGATCCTCGGCGTCCTTCTCCTTGCTCACATCGGGGTGATATTTGCGCGCCATCTTGCGGTAGGCCGCCTTGATGGCATCGGCATCGGCATCCCGCGCCACCCCGAGAATCTGATAGTAGTCTTTGTATTCCAAGAAATCCCCCCGTATCATGCCGCCATGGCAAACAGGAATCTTGTGGCGGAGATGGGGACATTCGCGTCGCTTTTCAAGGTATCCGGGGCGCGCCCATGGAATTGAACGAGCGCCAGCAGGAAGCGGTATCCCTGGCGCCGGGGCCGGTCCTCGTCCTCGCCGGGGCCGGTTCGGGAAAAACTCGCGTCCTCACCAGCCGCATCGCCCATCTCCTCGAAGAAGGAGCACACCCCGGACAAATCCTTGCCGTCACCTTTACCAACAAAGCCGCCCAGTCTATGCGCCAGCGTCTGGCGCAGCTCGTACAGATCGACCTGCGTGGACTGTGGATGGGGACTTTCCACGGAATCGCCCATCGCCTTTTGCGCCTGCATCATGGGCTAGTGGGCCTGCCCGCCCCGTTTCAGGTGCTCGACGCCGACGATAGCCAGCGCTTGATTCGCCGTGCCCTCAAGGATCTCGGTCTCGACGACAAATACTGGAATCCGCGGCAACTCGCCGCCCGCATCGGACGCTGGAAGGATGGCGGTATCGCTCCCGACGACTTGCGCCGCGACCCCAGCGTGCCGGAAGCGGTACTGGCGGTCTACCAACAGTATGAGCTGCTCAAGGAGCGCGCCGGGGCCGTGGATTTTGCCGATTTGCTGCTCCTTGCGCTGCGCTTGTGGCAGGACAAGGCCCTGCTGGCGCAATACCAAGATCGCTTTCAGCATGTTTTGGTGGACGAGTTTCAGGATACCAATGCCGTCCAATATCAATGGCTGCATGCCTTGGCAGCGCACGGGCAAATTTTTGTGGTGGGCGACGATGACCAGTCCATCTACGGTTGGCGCGGCGCCGAAGTAGAAAATATCTTCCGCTTCAGTCAGGACTATCCTGGCGCTCGCCTTGTCCGCCTCGAGCAGAATTATCGCTCCACCGCCCCCATTCTGGCCGCCGCCAATGCGGTCATTGCCCACAATGCCGAGCGCCTGGGCAAGACCTTGTGGACCGCTCGCAGTGGCGGTAGCCCGGTCCAGCTGTACCGGGCCTATAACGAAGAGGATGAAGCCCGCTTTGTTGTGGCCCGCATCCAGGATTGGGTGGCGAAGGGAGGAAAGCGCGAGGACTGCGCCATTCTCTACCGTTCCAATGCCCAGTCCCGGCCATTTGAAGAGCACCTATTACGCGAGGGGATGCCTTACCGTGTCTACGGCGGCTTGCGCTTCTTCGAGCGGGCAGAAATCAAGGACACCCTTGCCTACCTGCGCCTGGTACTCAACCG
>JAWNZB010000126.1:0-4612 GCA_038447835.1 Candidatus Igneacidithiobacillus chanchocoensis
ATGCTGTGAGTTGTCGAGACACCCAGCAAGGCCCTTTATGAAGCCGAATCATCGAGCCGTTGTGGCGGCTCTGGAACAAAATATATCAAAATCAAAAACGCTTGTCAACAAAGATCAGCAGCATCTGCGCGATCTTCGTGACGAGTCCGAGCGCGACGCGACCTGGGACGATCATCGCAATTTTGGCGACAAAATCGAAGCGATGGCGCGGCGCGCGGGCTACGAGCAGTATGCTGCTCGAGTCCGAGATTGCGCTACTTCGCTGTTCTATGGACCCAAAGTGGACACGGAAACCGGCGAATGGACGCTTCGGCTGAAGAGTGCCCACTTTTGCCATTTCAGACATTGCCCGATTTGCCAATGGCGGAGATCAATGCGAAACAAGGCGCGGTTCTTGGAGCGAGTCGAGGAAGTCCAGGCGGCCTTTCCAAAAGCCAGATGGCTCATGTTGACGCTCACCGTTCGGAACTGCGCGATTGCAGACCTGCGCTCGACCATCGAGAACATGAATCGCGCTTGGCGCGCTCTGCTCAAGCGCCCCGAATTCTCGCAAGTGCAGGGTTGGGTGCGGGCGGTCGAGGTGACGCGAGGCCGGGATGGCTCTGCGCATCCGCACTACCACGTTTTGTTAATGGTGCCGCCCTCGTATTTTTCTCACGGCTTCGTCAAAACTGCCCGGTGGTCAGAGATATGGGGCGAGTGTCTGAAAATCGATTATGTGCCGATTTGCGACGCTCGGGCTGTGAGGCCGAAAATGGTCAAGTCTGATAATGGGCAGATCATCGAGGCCAAAGCCCCGTTATCTGCTGCCGCGGCTGAGGTTGTCAAATATGCCACAAAATCAGAAGATATGTTGAAAGGCGGGCCTGATTGGTTCGCTGAATATATTGAACAAGTCCACGGCCTGAAATTCCTCACAAGCGGCGGCGCGTTAAAAGGCATTTTCAAAGACAAAGAGAGCGACGAAGAGCTTATTCATACCGACGATGAAAACGATGCAGAGAGCGCAGATAATGACGCCGATAAAATGCTGCGCTTCGACTGGTATAAGGCGCGCAAACGGTATTCGCGTAAGGTCAGGTAGATCTGGTGTGTGACAGGGTTTTTCACTCTGCGCACCGCCGTTTTTCGTCACAGTCCGTCGCGTGGCTTGTGACAGTGTTTCCTGCTCTGGTGATGTGCGACGCGGTGAAACTTTTGAAGCCGGGCCGCTGACTGCGGTTTACCTCCCAGGCTCATGCGTGGCTGTGGTTTTTCGGCGACTAGGTAAACTTAGCGAGCGGCTGATGGTTTACCGCTCCAGCCCGCGCCGTTGCTTGCTTTGCACCCCCCACGGGGGGATGCGTAGTGTGTGCCTTCTTTTGAGTGCATGAGCGAAGCGAATGCACGGCCCATCATCGGGTTATTGCGGGCGCATTAACGGCTGCGTTATGTATCGCACATCTTCGTGTATGCCGACAGCATCTTCAATCTGCGCTTGTATTTTTGCACGCAGCTCGATTTCATCTTTGAGTGTTGTCGCAATTCGCTGCAAATTTTCTTCGATGCCGCGTATTTTGCGCAGTGATTCCGACACTCTTAATCTGTCGTTCATCATTTCATTTTCTAGCTGATCTACTTTTGTTTTTTGGGACTGGAAATATTCAGCGAAAATTGATTTTATGTGCTGCACATAATTAGCCTGCGCTTCTTTGGTGATGACTTTTTGAAACTCGGTGACGGGCGGTAATAGCGTACGGCGACGCTTGATTACTTCGACTTTTTCAAAGCGCGGTTTTGGCGCTTTAGAGAATAGCTCAAGTAATTCGTCGCGGGTTTTCTCAAGTTCGGCAATTTCTCGCGGTAAATCTTCGTGCAGCTGCTTTACTGTTCTGTGCGTGGTCTGTCGTGGCCCCTGGCCCTGGGCGATGCGCTGCTGTTTGGCCGTTCCCCTGGAGATGCCGAGGTGCTGCACAGCACGGGCGGCAACGTCCTGCAGCTTGCTCAAATCGCCCGGTTTCGGCCTGAGTGACTTGCCCCCTTGCTTGACCCCCGAGAGCATGAAATGAGCGTGGGGGGCGGTTTCGTCACGATGCACAGATACGCAGTGCAGTGCAACGCCTAGCTCGGCGGCGGCGTCGCGCGCGACTTTCAGGTAAATCGCGTCCTGCTCGTCATTTGTCAGCGTCAAGATTTTTTCTTGGGCAGCGTGACTGAACGTGACGATTCCGCTCCACACTGGCGTCCAATCCTGCCGGGGTTTTTTCGTGCAGAGTGAACGCGCATGCCGGACCATCGCCGCGACGCCGGGCGATGGCCGTGGTGCGGTGTTTTCGGCGCTGCGGCTGCGGTCAACGTATGCGGGCACTCTCCCCGTGCGCTGGTCGTGCTGCAGTTGACCCCTGATCTGGTGTTGCTTCAGCGGCGCGATTCTGATCGAGATGGCGGCTTGGTTCATGCGCGAAATTCTACGCATTCCGGCGGGCGTGGTGGCGAATGAATAACCTACTAGCACTCCCCAATTGGGGAGTGCGTAGGGCGCTCCGCGCGGGGCCAGGCTCACGCCTGGCTAAAAGCGGGGGTGCCGATGGCACCCAAGGGGGGGCGGTGGGCTTGTGATCGTGGTGAGGCGCGGGGGCGCTGCCCCCACCCCCCCGCGCTCGCCGCGAGCAGGGTGCAGGGGGAAAACACCCCTGCCCCCAGCTCTACAGCGTGGGGTCGCTACGTCGGCGTCAAGGGTGCGCTGCGCTGCGCTTCGCCTTCGGGGCGGCCCGTGTCCTCGCCTTCGGCTGCGGGCCGCGCCAGCCGCCCCTACGCCCTTGACCCCGCCTTCGCTCCCAGCCATGGCAGGCACCCCGACCCCGCAGTAGGGGAAAGGGGCCATGCCTACGGCCTGATCGCGCCCATCAACTCGCGCACCTGGACGCGCAGGGCCTCGACCTCGCCCACCAGCCGCCCAGCCTCTACAGCCCTTTCTGTCACGTCCCTGCGCGCCGCGTCCAGCTCGGCCCGCAGGCCTGCGACCTCATCCTCTAGCTTAACTACCCTGCTGGCTTGCGTCTGGGCTTCGACCATCCGCATCTCCGTGTCGCGCAGCGCGGCCGCTTGCTGCGCGATGGTTTCGGCTTGCGCCGCTTCGATAGCTTCCAGCCGAGCGATCTCTTGCTGTGCGCCGACCAGGTCAGCACGCATGGCGGCGACTTCTGCCTGCGCTTCGGTTTTGGCTTGCTGTGCCTCAGCCTGCGCTTCGCGAGACGCAACTGCCCAGACAGCCAGAGCGAACGCCTGACCCTTGACTCGCACCTCTTCCGGCATTTCTGCAGGCTGCACTGCAGCCGCTTCGCGCTGCTGCTTCCACACGTCCAAGAATTTTTTGACAGTGCTGTAAGAGCCGCCGCCAACTCTAGCCTGCACGGCAATGATCGACGGCTCCACACCTTCGGCAATCAGTGATTCAGCTGCTGCCGCCACTGCATCCGGGGTGACAATTTGACGAGACATGATGCGATGCTCCTTTCGATGATTACCGTAATTACGATATCTGTAATTATCGTAATTACGGTAATGGATGTCAAGAGGGGCAATTTGACCGCGATCAAGCTGTGCGCTGCGCCGTTGTCCTTGCCCCTGCGAGGTGCAGGGGGGTCGGCGGTATTTCTGCGAAGGGAGCGAAGGCGGGGTCAAGGGCCGGCACGGAAGCCGCAGCGGAGCGCAGGGCGAAGCCCGAGCACCGAACGGGTGAGTACCGGGGCGAAGCCGAACCCTTGACGCTGCCGTAGCGGCATACGCTCTAGTGGCTGGGTGCAGGGGGGGTTCTCCCCTGCACCCCTGCCACGCGGCGAGCGGCTCCCGCCCAGCGGGCGGGCGGGGGGTGGGAGAGAAGGCCCACCATGACCTGAATTGCACCCAGATCAACGGCGCTTCTGAGAGCGTCGGAAGGGTGAAAAAGGGGGGTTTTGCCTTAACTTGATACTACAGAGGGATTCGTGCGGTCTGGAATTGGCAAAAAAGCCAATAGAATCAAGGGCTTACCTATGACCTGCGCGTAGTTGACGCGCAAAGGAAAAGGGCCTATGCTGCGAGTTGTCAAGACACCCAGCAAGGCCCTTTATGAAGCCGAATCATCGAGCTGTTGTAGCAGCTCTGGAACAAAATATATCAAAATCAAAAACGCCTGTCAACAAAGATCAGCAGAATTTGCGCGATCTTCGTGACGAGTCGGAACGCGACGCGACTTGGGACGATCATCGCAATTTTGGCGACAAAATTGAGGCGATGGCCAGGCGCGCGGGCTACGAGCAGTATGCTTCTCGAGTGCGCGATTGCGCCACTTCGCTGTTCTATGGCCCCAAAGTGGACATGGAAACGGGCGAGATCGGGCTACGGCTGAAGAGTGCCCACTTCTGTCATTTTAGGCATTGCCCTATTTGTCAATGGCGGAGATCAATGCGAAACAAAGCGCGGTTCTTGGAGCGAGTCGAGGAAGTCCAGGCGGCCTTTCCAAAAGCCAGATGGCTCATGTTGACGCTCACCGTTCGCAACTGCGCGCTTGTTGACCTGCGCGCCACCATTTTGGCAATGAACAAGGCTTGGAAGCGCCTTCTCCTGCGCCCGGAATTCGTCCAGGTCACCG
>JAWNZB010000024.1:0-23921 GCA_038447835.1 Candidatus Igneacidithiobacillus chanchocoensis
TCTGCCGGCGCTGTAGCCAGCCCAACCCGCCGCAATACCGCGAGGTCGATGAGATCGTCGCCCATATAGGCGAGCTCTGCGTCATCGTAACCCGTAGCCAAGAGCAGTTCGGTGTAGGCGACCATTTTATCAAGGCTGCCCTGATATACCCGGCTGATTCCCAGATCCCGGGCACGATGGGCCAGGGCCGGGGAGAAGCGCGCCGTGATCAACGCCACCTCGACGCCACAGTCCTGCAGCAGGCGAATCCCATGGCCGTAGCGCACATGGAAGATCTTGCTTTCCTGCCCATTGGCATCGAAGAGGAGGCGACCGTCGGTGAGCACCCCATCGACATCAAGAACGAGCATGCGCAGGCCCTGGCAGCGACGGACCAGATCGCTCATGCCACCCCCGCACGCAACAGGTCGTGCATGCTGATGACGCCGTCGAGACGTCCCTCGGCATCCACCACCAGCAGCACCGTGACCCGCTCTGCCTCCATACGCGCCATGGCCTCGGCGGCCAGGGCATCGGCGGCAATGCACAGGGGATGGGGTCGATAAAAGTCGACCATCGAGCGCCCCCAGAGATCTTGTTGCTCGGCAAAGGCCCGACGCAGATCGCCATCGGTAAAGATGCCAAGGAGCCGGTCTTGTTCATCGACTACCGTCGTCATGCCCATGCCCTTGCCGCTGATTTCGAGAATCGCCTCGTGTAGCGGGGTGTGCAAACCAACCCGCGGCAACTGCTCGCCCCGGCGCATCAGGTCTTCGACCCGTAGCAACAGGCGACGACCGAGAGCGCCGCCGGGATGCGAGAGGGCGAAATCATCGGCAGAAAAGCCCCGCGCGGTCAGTAAAGCCATGGCGAGGGCATCGCCCATGGCAAGGGCGGCGGTAGTCGAGGCCGTGGGTGCCAGATTGAGCGGGCAGGCCTCGCGGGCCACGGCACAGTCGAGGTGCACCTCGGCGCGACGGGCAAGGGTGGAGTCAGCATTGCCGGTAAGGGCAATCAGAGGCACGCCGAGGCGCTTGACCACTGGCAAGATGGCGAGAAGCTCGGCGGTTTCCCCGGAGTTGGAAAGGGCAAGGAGAAGATCGTCGCGGGTGAGCATACCGAGATCGCCATGGCTGCCCTCCGCCGGATGCAAGAAGAGGGCTGGGCTACCGGTACTCGCTAGGGTCGCGGCAATTTTCTTGCCGATGATGCCCGATTTACCCATGCCGCTGACGACAATGCGTCCGCGACAAGCAAGGAGCAGCCGACAAGCCTCTACGAAGGGCTCGTCGAGGCGGGCCTCGAGAGCCTCTAAGGCCTCGCGCTCGAGGCGCAGGGTTTCGCGACCGGTCTGCAGGAGGGCCTCGCGATTGATTTTAGTCACTGCTTCGACTCGCTTCGTAGGCAATATGGCACTCGGGGTGTGCGGCCATGACCTGATCGACATTCGCAAAAGAGGCCTGCTGCAGGAGCTTCCAGCATTTCAGATTGACCTCAGCCAATTGCCGCGGATGCTGACGGTACCAATCCACCGACCCTTGCGGCGGGCTGCCCGCCAGAATTTGCGGATGATTAACCCAGAACAACAAAAAAAACAGGGCAATGGCACCTAGAAAAATTAGGGCATAAATGATCTTCATCGCCCCTCAACACCCCAAACGGCACACTTCACTCGATTTCTTCCCCATATTGCGAATTTAGGAGGGCCACCAGCCGCTCTTCGCGTTGGGCGAGGTCGGCAAGCAAATTCCCGGCCAGATTATCCCACAAGCCGCGCAAAGGCACGAGTGCCGCTCCCGCCTCCAAATCCACCAGAAGTTCGGCAACCTTGTCGAGGCTTTCGCGCAGCTGCAGCCCGCTGCTCAGGCAGTTCTTGATCTGCTCCCGCGGATGCGGAATCCAGGAGCGGTCGGCAGTGTAGGAGCGCAGTCGCTCGCCAGCATCGAGGAGACGCCGCCGCAATTTGCCCAGAGCGCCAATTTTACTGCTCTTGAGTTCTCCCCACACGGCAAGATCCAGGAGCTGCAGCCACTGTGCCCGCCAACGCTCCACCTGCGCAGGCGGTACTTGCACTGCGCCGCGCACGTCTTCTGCATCAAATCCCATGCTTTCCTCCACAGTGACTACGCGCAAAGCGCAGTCGTTCAGGGCTACCAACATCGCACCAAAACCCTTGCTGGTGATAGGCACGCAATCGTCTCGTGGCGATCCATTCGCGCAACCAAGGCGCCAGCGATGCCGGACCTGGCGGGTAGGCGTGCAGCCAAGCAGCGTCCAAGACGGCCAAACCGCTATAGGTGTAACTGGGGCGCGACGGATCGGGCAAGGTAAGCCAGCCCTCCTCCTCGCCAAAATCGCCCGCGGGATGATGCGCGGGATTATCCACCAAAACCAGGCCCGGCGCGCTGGCAAGCAGCGCCGGCAAGGGGTGTGCCGTACAGATATCACCGTTCAGGAGCAAAAACGGCTGCCCCGCCAAGCGCTCGCGCAAGGCGACCAGGGCACCACCGGTTTCGAGGCGTTGTGGTCCCTCATCGCTGTACTCGAGCACCATCCCCTGCCATTGGCCGCCGAGAAAACGCGGCAACAGGGCGCCCAGATGGGAGAGATTGATGAAGACTCGTTCGACGCCAGCAGCAGCGAGGGCGTCGAGATGACGAACGATGAGAGGTCGACCGCCCACACTGAGGAGGGGTTTGGGCAGATAGTCGGTACGCGGTCGCAGCCGCTCGCCGCGCCCGGCAGCCAAAATTACGGCTTGTTGCATGGCGACCAAGGTGAAAACAGGGGCAGATAGGACTGCCAGACGGGGTTGCCGGCGAGAAGGTCTTCCAAATAGGCCCAGAAGCGGGGCAGAAAATCGAGGTAGGCGGTCTTGCCATCGCGGTAGGCCAAGCGACAGAAAATCCCAAGAATTTTTATGGTCCGCTGGAGCGCGAGCACCTCCACCTGCGCCACAAAATCCTCCGCACCCGGAACGACCATCCCCTCGCGCTGCAGGTGCTGGCGATAGCTCTCGATCCAGGCCCGGCGCTGCTCTCGTCCCCAGTCCCAGTAGCGGTCCCAGAGTAAGGAGGCAAGGTCGTAGGTCCAGGGGCCCAAAACGGCATCCTGAAAATCGATCATCACCACCTCGCCGGTCTTGCGCAGCAAGAGATTGCGGGCGTGAAAGTCACGGTGCACCCAAACCTTGGGCTGGCGGGCGGCCGCTTGCAGGAGTTCGGCAAATAGTGCCTGCATCCGAGATTCCTCAGTGCTATCGAGAACGACCTGGAGATGGCGACGTAGGTACCAGAGCGGGAACAACGCCAGCTCTTCCCCGAGGCGAGCGCCGTCGTAGGCCGGAAACATGGGCAGCGGGCGCAGATGCCGCGGTGCCTTAGCCAAACCCGAAAGCAGAGGAAAGGTGGCGGCAAAGAGTGTCGCCGGCGCCTCGCCAGCGTCGAGGGCCGCCTTGAGATCGCGGCTGCCCAAATCCTCCTGCAGTAAGAGCCCCAACTGCAGCGATACCGCATCGATTCGCGGTACGGGCAGCCCCAGAGCGGCAAAACGCCGCTGCACCCGCAAAAAGGGCAAGAGCTCGGCCGGCTGCGGCACCTGGGCAAGGATCTGATGCGTCCCTGTCCGCCAATACCGACGGGGGCTGGCATCACCAGGAATCGGCTTGAGGGCGGCCACGTCCACGCCCTCGGCGTGCAAAAAAGCCTGGGCAGCTGGAGAGAAGGTATGGGTAGATGATTGCGACATGCGCGCATTCTGTGCGATTTTACGCACCTATGCCTAGCCCTGGGACGCGCATGATGGCCGTAGGCCGGTATCGCCCGCGGCGCCGGTTGCTGACCTGCGCGGCCGCAGTTATCTCTATTTTGCCGGCACTGGCCTTTGGTCAGGATGGTCCGGTAATACTCTATGCCGACCAGATCCATGGTCTCGGCAGTGGCCAATGGACCGCCTCGGGCAATGTCGAGGTGCTGTACGGCGATCGTCGCCTCTACGCCAACCAAGCCCACTACGACCAGAAAAATGACGAAATCATCGCCCAGGGTCAGGTGCATATGGTCAGTCCGGGGATTGTGACCAACGCCCCAGAAGCCACCCTCAAGGTCCACAGCAATCAGGGTATCGTTTTGCATCCTCGATTTCTGCTACCCAGCCAGGATGGTCACGGCCATGCTCGCACCGGCCAAGAGCTGGGCAAGGATCGGTATCGCCTGAATGAGGCCTGCTACACCACCTGCCATGGGCGTGTCCCGGCCTGGCAAATTTATAGCCAGCGACTCGATCTCAATCAAAACGACCAGTACATCACTACCTACAACAGCACCCTGAATGTCTTTGGCCTGCCGGTGCTGTGGCTGCCCTACCTGAGCTTTCCCTTGCAGCGGCATTCGGGATTCCTGCCCCCCACCATCGGTAGCTCTACCATCAATGGCTTCACCCTGGGGGTTCCCTACTATTTCGATATCGCCAGCAATCTTGACGATACCCTGACGGTAGAGGGGCTAACCAAACGCGGGGTGCTGCTGCAAAATCAATTCCGCTACCTCGAACCGAACTACAGCGGCAAGCTGCTGCTCGATTTGCTACCCCACGATAAGCTCACCGGCAGCAATGTCTGGGCAATCTCCTGGCAGCATCAGCAAAATCTGGGCGACGGTTTTGGTCTGACGGTAAATTACAATCGCGTCAGCTACCGCAATTTTCTTGCCGATCTCGCCGGGGTAACCGGCTTCAATGGTGGCTACATTGGCGGCGTTGGCAATGCCCCCTACCTAACTTCCAATGCCGCGGTGAACTACGGCAGCCAACATCTGCAGGCCGGGGTAGAGTTGCAAGGGTACCAGGAGCTCGCCCAAGGCGGCGGCGCTCCTTATGCGCAACTACCCTATGTTTATGCCAATGGGTATTGGCGCCTGGGCAAAACCGGATACTTCGACTGGCGGAGTAATTTCAATTACTTCTACGCCAGCACCGGGCCCATTGGTCAGCGCCTCGATCTCACCCCCACTCTAGGTTGGAAATGGAGCCGCGCCTGGGGCTTTCTGGAGCCGCAAGCGCGGCTCTATTTCAGCCACTATCAGATCCAACGCAACGAACCCTATGCGCGCGTCAGCAATCGTAGCCTGCCGGCCCTCAGTCTGCGCGGCGGCTTGAATTTTGTCCGCGATGGCAAGGATGGCAGCAGCATCGTCCTGCATCCCCTGTTCAAATATCTGTACATTCCACTGCAGGCGCAGAATCAAATCCCCAATTTTGATGCCAGCCAACCTGTTCAGAGTTACGACTCCATCTTTTCCGACAATTCCCTGTTTGATGGCAGCGATCGCATCAATGCCGCCAACCAGCTCACCTATGGTCTGGAAGGAACCGGATATAACCCGATGGGCCGGGAAATCTGGAGCGCAGCGTTCGGGCAGATCCGCTATTTCAATCGCCAACAGATCGATCTCCATGGCAATATCGTCGCGCAGGCGGCGCGCTCCAACTATTTTTGGCAGGCGCAGTATGCCCCGCTCCCGAATCTCAATTTCCTCGCCAGCTCGGAGACCAATGCCGATTGGAAACGCTTCGAACGTATGGACTTTCGCGCCCAGTGGCTGGCCCAGGGCGGCACCGTGCTCAATCTCGACTATCGCTATACTCATACTCGCAACTTCTTCGTGGATCAGGCCGGAGTATCGGCGGCCCTGCCCATCGGCAAGCAGTGGCGACTGCTCGGCAGTTATCAATACGACGTGCAGGATCAAAAGCCCTTGGAGCAGCTTGTCGGGATCGGCTATGATGGCGGCTGCTGGACGGCGCAACTCATGATGTTCCATCAGATTTTGCTGGGGGGGCAGACGAACGATGCCGTCTATCTGGAAATCGTGTTGCGTGGCCTGACCAGTATCGGCAACAGCTCGAACGGCTTCCTTGACCAATATGTGCCCGGCGCCCGCATGGAGTTCTGATGTTTCGACTACGCTATACCCTGACCCTTGCCTTCTTGGCGAGCAGCTGCGCCGCTTACGCAGCCACCCCCTTCGTTAATCGCGACACCCTCCTCGCGGCCCCCGCTACCAGCTCCCCGCGGGTCTTTTCCGCGCGCTCCGAAGTGGCGCCCGAGAGCAGCAGTAGCTTGCCGGCAAATCTCCATTATCTCGACAAGGTGGTGGCCGTCGTCAACGATCAGATCATCACCTCGCTGCAGCTCGATCAACGCGTTGCCACCATCAAGGCGCAGTTGCAGCAGCAGGCCCCCGGGCAATTACCCCCCGACAGCGTCTTGCGCCGCCAAGTGCTGCAGCAGATGATTCTGCAAGATATCGAAGTGCAGATGGCTAAACGCATGGACATCAGCGTCGACCAGGCCACCCTCGACCAAGCCGTGGCCAATATCGCCCACAGCAACAACCTGACCCCAGATCAGCTGCGTCAAGCCCTGAGCCAGCAGGGGTTGTCTTGGTCTTCCTTTGAAGACAACTTACGCGATCGTATCCTCGTCGACCGCCTGCAGCAGCAAGAGGTTGAGGCACGGGTGCATTTGAGCGATGACGAAGTAAAGACCTTTGCCACGCAACTCAAGCAGTTGGCCGGGGTGAGCTTCGACTTACAGCAGATTTTTCTTCCTTTGCCTGCCGACCCGAGTCCCGATGCCCTGAGTACCCTGCGCCAGGACGCTGCCCACGTGCACGAGGAGTTGGTGAACGGCGCTAGCTTCACCCGCTTGGCCACGGAAGTGAGCGCTGCCCACGACGCCTTGCAGGGCGGTCGCTTGGGCTGGGTGAAGGCAGCGGAACTCCCCGGCGCGGTGAGTCAGGCCCTACTCAAGCTCAAACCGGGCGACATCAGTTCGGTAATTTCCACCCCTACGGGCTATCGCATCTTCAAGCTGCTCGATATCAAGCACGAAGATCCCTCGGTTACCGAGGTCAAGGCGGCGATGATCGTCCTTCATGCGGGGAAGGGGATTCAGGAGCAGGAAGCCGAGGCCCAAGCCAAGGACATCGAGTCTTCTCTGCAGGCCGGCGCCAGTTTTGCCGAGCTCGCCAAGCGCTACAGCCAGGACAGCCGCACGGCGGCGCAAGGCGGCGATTTAGGCTGGGTCGCACCTGGGCAGCTACCAGACGAACTCGAGCGCGTGCTGGCGACACTGCCCACTGGCAATGTCAGCGCACCCGTGCCGCTGAATGGTTCTATTTATATTCTCCAATCATTGGGGCAACGCCAAACGGCCCTCTCCGATGCCCAGCTCAATTCTGTGGCACGCATGCAGCTCTTTCAGCGCACCGCGCAGGAACGTCTGGAAGAGTGGCAGCGACGTATCCGCGACGGTGCCTATATCGAGATCCTCGATCCTAGCCTGCGCACACAGAATGCTTGAGTCGGAAACTCCCTTTCTGCGGCAACAGCGCCCGAGTCCTGAAGCATTGCTCGGCCACCGCGCCCTGCCCGTCCTCGCCTGGACCCCCACCTGGACCCTATATCGCAAAGAGGTGCTACGCTTCGCCCGGGTCTGGCTGCAGACCGTCGCCGCACCCCTGGTCACTACCCTGCTCTACCTGCTGGTCTTTGGCCACGCCCTGGGTGGGCACGTGCACATGCAGCATGGCGTGTCCTACATCGCCTTCATCGTGCCCGGTTTGATGATGATGTCGGTACTGCAAAATGCCTTTGCCAATAGCTCCTCTAGCCTGATCCAGGCCAAGGTCACCGGCAATATCATCTTTCTGCTACTGAGCCCCTTGCGCCCCACGGAAATCTTTGTGGCCATGACCGCTGCCTCGATCACCCGCGGCATCGTCGTTGGTTTGGCAATCCTTCTTCTTGCCTCCTTGTTTCTCCATCTGCCCTTGCAGCATCCGCTTTGGATTCTTGTCTTCACCATCCTCGGCGCCGGCGGCATGGGTGCCCTGGGGATTGTTGCTGGGCTCTGGGCAGAAAAATTCGACCAGATTGCCGGCTTTCAGAATTTTTTGATTATGCCCCTGACTTTTTTGGCTGGGGTGTTCTATTCCGTGCAGTCCCTGCCCGGCATTTGGCGCCAACTGTCGATGATCAACCCCTTCTTTTACACCGTCGATGGCTTCCGCTATGGGTTTTTTGGCAATGCCGACGTGTCGATCTGGATTTGCTTGGCGGTGGCCTGCGCCTTTTTCTTGCTGAGCTCGGCGGCGGCTTGGCGGCTGCTCGAGCGTGGCTACAAATTACGGCCCTGAGATGGGCTCACAGGCGCGATCTTTTCGGGTACACTAGGACCATGATGCAAGCAGATACCATTCGTTCCCTCATCGAGGCCGGTCTTCCCGGCGCTCAGGTACAGGTTATCGGCGATGACGGCGCGCATTTCGAGGCGGTGGTCGTCGCCGAACAATTCCGCGGTCAATCCTTAGTCAAGCGCCATCAGCAAGTCTATGCCTGCCTGGGCGAGCGCATGCGCGAGGAGATCCATGCCCTGCAACTGCGCACCCTGAGCCCCGACGAAGTCCAGGCATAATTCACTCTTCCCCATTTACGAGGTACGTACCATGGCCGATATTCAGGACATCATTCGCGAGCAAGTGCAGAAGCACCCCGTCACCCTCTACATGAAGGGCAATCCGCGGGCACCGCAGTGCGGCTTTTCGGCGCGGGCGGTACAGCTGCTGCAACAGGCGGGGGTGAAGGAGCTCTTCACCGTCGACGTGCTGGCTGATCCGCAAATTCGCGATGGCATCAAGAAATTTTCCAACTGGCCGACCATTCCGCAGTTGTATATCGGCGGCGAATTCGTTGGAGGTGCCGACATCATGGCCGACCTGTATCAGCAGGGCGAGCTGCAGAGCCTAGTGGCCAAGGCACAGGGCTGATTCCTTCCGGTGGATAAACTGCTCCTGCGTGGTAATGGTCCCCTGCGCGGCGAGCTGCGAATTTCCGGGGCCAAGAATGCGGCCTTGCCTTGCCTCGCCGCTACGTTACTTGCGCAAGAACCCGTCACCTTGCGCAACGTGCCGCACCTGCGCGACGTTACCACCACCCTTGAGCTCTTGAGCTGCCTGGGGGCGCGGGTGATGGTGGACGAGCAGCTTGGGGTAGAGATCGACCCCCGCAGTGTGCACTCTCTGGTTGCCCCCTACGAATTGGTCAAGACCATGCGCGCCTCCATCCTCGTGCTGGGGCCGCTGCTGGCTCGGCATGGCGCGGCGGAGGTCAGCCTGCCCGGTGGCTGCGCCATCGGCAGTCGGCCGGTCAATGTGCATCTTACCGGGCTCGAGGCTCTGGGTGCTGAAATCCGCTTGGAAGACGGCTTCGTCAAGGCCAAGGCGGCGCGTTTGCGCGGCGCCTCCATTGTCATGGAGATGGTTTCTGTGACCGGGACCGAAAATCTGCTCATGGCCGCCACCCTCGCCAAGGGACACACCCGCATCGAGAACGCCGCACGCGAGCCCGAAGTGGTCGACTTGGCGCGCCTGCTCAATGCCATGGGTGCGCGCATCAGCGGTGCCGGCACTTCGGTCATCGAAATCGAGGGGGTCGATGCCCTGCATGGCTGCGAGCACCAGATACTCCCCGACCGCATCGAAACCGGCACCTACCTGGTCGCCGCGGCGATGACCGGTGGTGATATCTTTTTACGCCGCACCGACCCCCGCCTTCTCGACGCCGTCCTCACCAAGCTGCGCGAGGCGGGTGCCGAAATTAGCGAAGACGGCGACGGCATCCGCCTGCGCATGGCTCAGCGACCGCAGGCAGTGGACGTGCGTACGGCGCCTTACCCGGCCTTTCCCACCGACATGCAGGCGCAATTCATGGCCCTCGACTGCATTGCCGAGGGCAGCGCCATGATCAGCGAAACCATCTTCGAAAACCGCTTTATGCACGTCTCGGAACTGCAGCGCCTGGGGGCGCGTATCGACAGCGACGGCAAGACCGCCGTGGTGCGCGGCGTGCCCCGCCTGCAGGGGGCGCCGGTCATGGCCACCGATTTGCGCGCCTCGGCCTGCCTGGTCTTGGCCGGCTTGGTGGCCGAGGGCGAAACGCTCATCGATCGCATCTACCATCTCGACCGTGGCTACGAAGTCATCGAGGAAAAATTGGGCGCCCTGGGCGCGGACATCCGACGCATTCGCAATCAGAGTGGAAAAGTGGCATGAACGAGAGCTTGACCATCGCCCTCTCCAAGGGGCGTATCTTGGAAGAAAGCATTCCCCTCTTTGCCGCCGCCGGCATCGAATTGGCCGAGGACCCCGAGAAATCGCGCAAGTTGATCCTGCCGAGTACCGATCCGCAGGTGCGGTTTTTGGTCATCCGCGCCAGCGACGTGCCCACCTATGTGAGTTGGGGTGCCGCCGATGTTGGTATTGCTGGCAAGGATGTGCTCCTCGAACAGGAAAATCTTGCCCTCTACGAGCCCCTGGACCTACGCATTGGCGTTTGCCGCATGTCGGTGGCGGAGCCCGCTGCCCTCGCTGCCAACGACCGGCCGGAGAGTTGGGAGCGCGTCCGCATTGCAACCAAATATCCGCGCATCACCAAGCGCTTCTTCCAGGCGCGTGGCATCCAAACGGAAATCATCAAACTCTACGGTAGCATGGAACTCGCGCCCCTGGTGGGCTTGGCAGACCGCATCGTCGATTTGGTTTCCAGCGGACGCACCCTGCGCGAGAATGGCTTGGTCGAAGTCGAGGAGATCATGCCCATTTCCAGTCGGCTGGTGGTCAACCCAGCGGCCATGAAGCGGAAAGGTCGCGCCATCGAAAATCTGATTCGCAAACTGGAGGCGCAGCTAGAGCCATGAAACGTCTCGATACTCGGCAAGCCGATTTTACCGCCGCCTTTGCGGCCCTGCATGGCTGGGAGGCCAGTGGCGATAGCAGCGTCGAGGAGCGGGTGCGAGAGATACTGCAGGCCGTGCGTCAGCATGGCGATGCCGCCCTGCTCGACTATACCGCGCGCTTCGATCGTCTGCGCTTGGCCGATGCCAGCGCCTTGGAAATCTCCCTCGACGACTGCCACGCGGCGCTGGAAGCCTTGCCGGCGAGCGGCCGAGCAGCACTGGAAGCCGCAGCCGAGCGTATTCGTAGCTACCATCAACAGCAACGCAGCGAAAGCTGGGAAATTACCGATGCTGCCGGTAATCGCCTCGGGCAGCGGATTTTGCCTCTACATCGGGTGGGCATCTATGTGCCGGGCGGTAAGGCCGCTTACCCCAGTTCGGTGCTGATGAATGCCCTGCCAGCCAAGGTGGCGGGGGTGGAAGAAATCATCATGACCGTGCCTACCCCGGACGGGGAGATCAATCCCTGGGTGCTGGCGGCGGCAGCGGTGGCCGGGGTGCAGCGGGTCTTTCGCATTGGTGGGGCGCAGGCGGTTGCCGCCCTGGCCTACGGCACCGCCTCGGTGCCGGCAGTGGACAAAATCGTCGGGCCGGGCAACATCTATGTCGCCACTGCCAAGCGTATGGTCTTTGGCAAGGTCGGCATCGACATGATCGCGGGGCCGAGCGAGATTCTCGTCCTCAGCGATGGATCGGCACCGGCAGAATGGCTGGCCTGGGACCTGCTCTCCCAAGCGGAGCACGACGAAATTGCCCAGAGCATCTTCATTACCTGGGATGCGGCCCACCTCGAAGCCGTCGCTGCCGCCGTCGAAAAGGCCCTGACGGAACTCGACCGCGCCCCCATCGCCCGTCAAAGCTGGGGCAATCGTGGCGCCTTGATCCTCGCTCGCGATGCTGCCGAGGCCTGTGCCCTCGCCAATCAGGTGGCACCGGAACACCTCGAGCTAGCCGTGCAGGAACCCCGCACCCTGCTACCGCAGATCGAAAATGCCGGCGCCATCTTTCTCGGTATCCATACTTGCGAGGCCCTCGGCGACTACGTCGCTGGCCCCAATCATGTGCTGCCCACCGGCGGCAGCGCCCGCTTTTCCTCGCCCCTGGGCGTCTATGACTTCGTCAAGCGCAGTAGCCTGATCGAGGCTAGCGCTGCCGGCGCGCAAGAACTCGGACGTCTGGCCGAAACCCTGGCCACCGCCGAGGGCCTTAGCGCCCATGCCCGCTCGGCGGCGGCCCGCTGCAAGGACTCCCGGTGAGCGAACCGTCCCTGCAAGAACGCTTGCTGCGCCCGACGGTGCTGGCCAGCCGCGCCTATGCCGTGGCCCCCAGTGACGGATTCATCAAGCTCGATGCCATGGAGAATCCCTACGGTCTGCCCGCGAACCTGCGCAGCGCGTGGTTGGCCGCCTTGCAGGATGCCGACCTGCACCGCTACCCAAGTCCGCGCCCCGAAGCCCTGATGCGGGCGCTGGCGGAGCACGGTGGCATCCCACCGGAAATGGGGATGCTGCTGGGTAACGGCTCCGATGAGTTGATCCAGATCCTGATCAGCGCCGTGGCGGGGGCCGGTCGCCCTGTCTTGGCCGTTGAGCCGAGCTTCGTCATGTATCGGATCATTGCCGAGCAACAGGGGCTGGCCTATCACTCGGTTGCCCTCGATACCGATTTTCAGCTCGACCTCCCGGCTTTTTTGGCGGAGATGGAGCGCTGCCAACCGGCCATCGTCTTTCTCGACTGGCCCAACAATCCCAGCGGCCAGATGCACCCAGTCGCCAGTCTGGAGGCCATCTGCGATGCAGCCCCCGGTCTGGTGGTGGTCGATGAGGCCTACCATGCCTTCAGTGCCGATAGCTTCGCCGGGCACTTGGGGCGTTGGCCCAACCTGCTCCTGCTGCGTACCCTCTCCAAAGAGGGCTTGGCGGGACTGCGCCTGGGCTTCTTGGCCGGTCCGCCAGCCTGGATCAATGAGTTCGACAAGCTCCGCCTGCCCTACAACATCAACATCCTCACCCAAAAGAGTGTGGCCTTTGCCCTGCGCCACGCTGCGGTCTTTGCCGAGCAGGCAGAGGAAATTCGTAGTGAACGGGAGTTCGTCTTTGCGCAGCTACGTAGACTGGGTATCCAGGTCTGGCCGAGTCGCGCCAATTTTCTGTTGTTTGCCCTCCCCGGGCGTGCCAACGCCGTGCATGCCGGCCTGAAAGAGGCAGGCATCCTGATCAAGGCCTTTACAGGGCACCCCCGCCTCGGCGACCATCTGCGGGTGAGCATCGGTACGCCCCCCGAAAATCGCGCCTTTCTTGCCGCCTTGGAAGAGTTGCTATGAGCCGTCTTGCGGAAGTCCGTCGTGACACTCTCGAAACCCAGATTGCCGTGCGCCTGGACTTGGATGGCAGCGGCCAGGTGCAGCTGCAAACGGGCCTACCCTTTCTCGAACACATGCTGCATCAGATCGCCCGTCATGGTCTCTTTGATCTGCAGGTCGAGGCACAGGGGGATCTCGAAATCGACGCCCACCACACCGTCGAGGATATCGGCATCACCCTCGGCCAGGCCTTTGCCCGCGCGGTGGGCGACAAAGCGGGGCTGACCCGCTACGGTCATGCCTATGTGCCCCTCGACGAGGCGCTGTCGCGGGTCGTGGTCGATCTTTCTGGCCGCCCGGGCCTGGTCTATGCGGTGCAGTTTCCCCACGCCCAGATCGGCAATTTCGATGTCGACCTACTGCACGAATTTTTTCAGGGCTTCGTCAACCACGCCCAGGTCACCTTGCACCTCGATGCCCTGCGCGGCAACAACGCCCACCACATTGCCGAAACCCTCTTCAAGGCCTGCGGGCGGGCCCTGCGCATGGCCGTCAGCCGCGACCCGCGACAGGGGGAAAGCATTCCTAGCACCAAGGGAACCCTCAACCGATGAGCCGGCGCAGTAGTGTGGGTATCGTCGATTACGGCATGGGCAATCTCTACTCGGTGGCCAAGGCCATCGAGCATCTGGGCGGCAAGGCGGTGATCAGCCAGCAGCCGGCAGAGCTCGCCGCCTGTGATCGTTTGATCTTTCCGGGCGTGGGTGCCTTTGGCGACTGTATGGCGGCCCTGGAAGAGCGCGAGCTCGACGAATTTCTGCGCATCGCGGCGCAAAACCGTCCCTTTTTGGGCATCTGCCTGGGGATGCAGGCACTCATGGAATCGAGCCTGGAGCATGGCGAGCATGCCGGGCTCGGGATCCTGCCTGGGCGCGTTCTCCCGTTTCCCGAGGAAGTGTTGGACACCGCCGAGGGCGCCAAGCGCAAGGTGCCGCACATGGGCTGGAACCAGCTGCACCAGCTGACTGCCCATCCGCTCTTTGCGGGGGTGCCACAAGACGCGCAGTTTTATTTTGTACACTCTTTTTACGTCGAACCGGCCCATCCCGATCTCTTGGCAGCCTTTACCGATTATGGCTTTCCATTTTGCGCTGCCCTTGCCGTCGACAATCTTTTTGCCCTGCAGTGCCATCCGGAAAAAAGTGGCGCTGCTGGCCTACAGTTACTCGGCAACTTTCTGCAGTGGTCGGGAGATTGCCTGGGTGGTTGCGACATTGCCTGAGTAGCGGGAGAACGTCATGTTGTTGATACCTGCCATCGACCTCAAAGGTGGCCACTGTGTGCGGCTGCGTCAGGGGCGCATGGAAGACGATACCGTCTTTTCGGAAGACCCGGTCGCCACGGCGCAACGTTGGGTGGAAGCCGGGGCGCGGCGCCTGCATATCGTCGACCTCGACGGTGCGGTGAGCGGCGAACCCGTCCACGCCCAAGTCATTGGCGCCATCTGCCAGCAATTCCCGGATCTCGAAATTCAGGTCGGCGGCGGCATCCGCAGCGAAGAACAGATCGAGAGCTACCTGCTGGCGGGGGTTCGCTACGCCATCATCGGCACCCAAGCGGTAAAGGCGCCGGGCTTCGTTGCCGAGGCGACCCTGAGCTTTCCCGGCCACATCATCGTTGGTATCGACGCTCGCGATGGCAAGGTCGCCACCGAGGGTTGGTCGAAGCTCTCCCGTCACGATCCTATCGATCTCGCCCGCCATTTTGCCGACGACGGGGTCGAGGCCATCATCTACACCGATATCAGTCGCGATGGCATGCTGAGCGGGCCAAACATCGAGGCAACGGTTGCCCTCGCCCGCAGCATTCCGGTGCCGGTCATTGCCTCGGGCGGGATCGCCAATATCGAACAAGTCCTTGCCCTGCAGAGCTATGCCGCCGAAGGCATACTCGGCGCCATCACCGGCCGGGCGATCTACGAGGGCAGTCTCGATTTTGCCGAAGCGCAACGTCGTCTGGACGCAGCCCATGCTCAGTAAGCGCATCATTCCCTGCCTCGACATCGATCAAGGGCGGGTGGTCAAGGGAGTGCAGTTTCTCTCCCTGCGCGATGCTGGCGACCCGGTGGAGACGGCGGCGCGCTATAACGCCGAAGGCGCCGATGAAATCACCTTTCTCGACATCTCGGCCAGCCACGAGGGGCGGCAGACCATGGCCGAGGTGGTGGCCGCCGTGGCCGCGGAGGTTTTCATTCCGCTTACCGTGGGCGGCGGCGTGCGCAGCATAGACGACGTCCGCACGCTGCTACGGGCGGGAGCCGACAAGGTCAGCATCAACAGTGCCGCCGTGCAGCGTCCGGAGCTGGTACAGGAAGCCGCGCAACGCTTTGGCAACTCCTGCATCGTCGTCGCCATCGACGCCCGCCGCAGTGGTGACCACTGGGAGGTCTTCACCCACGGCGGACGCCGCGCCACCGGCCTCGACGCCGTGCAGTGGGCGCAGCGCATGGCAAGCCTTGGCGCCGGAGAAATCCTCCTCACCAGCATGGATCGCGATGGCACTGGCCAGGGTTTTGATATCGAACTCACCCGCGCCGTTGCCGATGCCGTGCCGGTGCCGGTGATCGCTTCCGGTGGCGTAGGCAGCATCGACGACTTCGCCGCCGGCATCCTTGCCGGTCATGCCGATGCCGTCCTCGCCGCCAGCGTCTTTCATTTTGGGCAATTTCGTATTCCCGAGGTCAAGAGCGCCCTCGCCCAGCGCGGGATCCCCGTGCGCCTGGATGCCTCTTAGGGCATCCGCTGCCCCTTCCTTTGCGTAGTAGGAGCCATGGATAGCCAATACGAGCAGTTGTTGACGGCGGTACGCTGGAACGAGCAGGGCTTGGTGCCCGCCATTGCCCAAGATGCGCGTAGTGGTCAGGTGCTGATGCTCGCCTGGATGAATGCCGAGGCCCTGCGTCTTACCCTGGCCGAGCGCCGCGGTATCTATTGGTCGCGTTCGCGTCAGGGCCTGTGGCGCAAGGGCGAAAGCTCCGGGCATGTACAGCACCTGCAAAGCCTGCACCTGGACTGTGACGGCGACACCGTACTGTTGCGTGTGTTGCAGGAGGGACCGGCCTGTCATACCGGCGCCGATACCTGTTTTTTTCATATGGCACGGGAGCACAACTGGGAAGACGTTGCGCCGCCCGGCGGCAGCGTCCTCGACGAACTGCAGGTGGTGATCCATCAGCGCCGCCAGGCCGACCCGGCACAATCGTATGTGGCCAAGTTGCTCCAGGGCGGCCGCGATCGAATTCTCAAGAAGGTAGGCGAGGAAGCCACGGAGTTCGTCTTAGCGTGTAAAAATCCCGAGTCGCAGCCGGTGCTCGCGGAGGCGGCGGATCTCCTCTTTCACCTACTCGTCGCACTCGAGGAACGAGACTTGCATATCGACGAGGTGTTGGCCGAGCTGCAGCGCCGCGAGGGATTATCCGGGCTGGTAGAAAAGGCATCTCGCAAGTCGGCTTGACGCTGTTATCCTTCTTGACTAAGGTCAAGAGTACCGTAGCGCATCATCCCGTAAGGGAAGGAGATTCACATGGGCGCTTTTAGTATCTGGCATTTGATCATCATCCTCCTCATCGTGGTGGCGCTGTTTGGCACCGCCAAGCTGCGCAACGTCGGTTCGGATCTCGGTTCGGCCATCAAGGGCTTTCGCAGTGCCGTGAAGGAAGAGGAAGAAAAAAAGGGAAAAGAGGGAGCCCTCGGCCATACCCTCGAAGCCGAAGTCAGCCCCAGTAAAGATTCGGAAAGCGTGCATCACGGCTGAGCCATGTTCGATTTCAGTTTTGGCGAACTTGCCCTGCTCGCAGTCATCGCCCTGATCGTGGTCGGGCCTGAGAAAATGCCGGAGCTTGCTCGCACCGTTGGCAAGTGGGTGGGCTATTTTCGCCGCACCATGAACAACGTTCGCTCCGAGGTTGAGCAGCAGCTGCTGCTCGACGAAATGCGTAAAGAAGCGGAAAAGCTGCGGGGCTACGCCAAAGAGCCTCTAGACGCTGTCGAGCAACTCCACTCCCACCTCGAGGAGCCGCTCCTGCCGGCAGAGGCGACGTTGGCTGCCGACGTCAAGCCCGCGGCCGAGGAAGCGGTCAGCCTACCGGCCGGTGTGAGTGGCCCGACTCCCCCCCAGGGTCAGACCTTGCACTGAGGCACACACGGGATTGGGCTGTCCGGCCCACGGTTTCGACGACTATCCCTCTCACTCCAGGTAGACCATGGCCAGTGCCGACAAGCTGAACAGTGCCGCAGAAAACACCTTCATCGGCCATCTATTGGAGTTGCGCCGGCGGGTGATGTTTTCGGTGCTCGCGCTCTTCGCCGGCTTTCTAGTCTCTTATCCCTTCGCCAAACAAATCTACAACGTCCTCGCGCAGCCGCTGATCACCGTATTACCCAAGGGTAGCCACCTGATCTATACCAGCCTGCCCGAGGTCTTCCTCACCTATGTGCAGCTGTCGCTGATCTCTGGCTTTATTCTTGCCCTGCCGGTGATTCTCTATCAGTTCTGGGCCTTTGTTGCCCCAGGCCTCTACACCCACGAGCGGCGGATCTTTTTTCCCATCCTCTTCGCTTCCCTTGCACTTTTCGTAGCCGGCATTGCTTTTGCCTATTTCGTTGTCTTTCCCAACGCCTTCCGTTTCTTTGCGAGCTTTTCCGGCAACGACATCACCGCCATGCCCAAGGTCAGCAATTATCTCGCGCTGATCGTCAAATTCTCCCTAGCCTTTGGGCTGGCTTTCCAGATCCCAATCCTGGTCGTGGTGCTGGTGCGGATTGGCATCCTGCAGCTCGATACCCTGCGCCGCGGTCGACGCTATGCCTTTTTGGTCTGCGCCATTGCCGCCGCCATTCTCAGCCCACCAGATGTCCTGTCGATGGTGCTGCTGATGATCCCGATGTACCTGCTCTTTGAGATGGGCTTGCTCTTTTCCGCCTATTTTGAGCGCAAAGCGGCACGTGCAGCCGAGAACCCGGTGGACGACCCAGAGCAGGCGATGAATGAGGCAGAAAAGAGCTTTCGCGACGAAGAGGACTAGGGCAATACTTTTGCCACCGCTGTGCTAAGCTGGAAAGACAGAAAGGGAGAAAGAGAGCGGTTGAATAACATGATTCCTTTAGACTCCAGCGACGCGCCGGCAATCCTCGCCGCCCGCCACCATGATCCCTTCGCTTGGCTCGGCCAGCATCCTGTGGGTGACGCTTGGGTGCAGCGGGCCTTTCTTCCCGACGCCATTGCTGCCGAAATTCTCTTGCCGAGCGGCGCGGCCCAAGCGATGCAGCGCAGCGAGCCCGGCCCATTTTTTCTGGCGACCACCGCCACGCCCTTGCCTAAGCCCTATCGCCTGCGCTGGCAAGATGCCGGGCAGCATTGGCATGAGGGCTTCGACCCCTACAGCTTCGATCCGCTCCTCGGGGAGCTCGATCTGCACCTCTTTGGCGAGGGCCGCTGGCTGGATGCCTATCAGACCCTTGGCGCGCATCCGCACATCGTCGAGGGGGTGGCGGGCGTGCTCTTTGCGGTTTGGGCACCGAATGCGGAGCGAGTCAGCGTCGTCGGCGACTTCAATGCATGGGACGGCCGCTGTCATCCCATGCGCGCACGCGGCCAAAGCGGTGTGTGGGAACTTTTCCTGCCGGAACTACCCGTGGGCAGTCTCTACAAATTCGAACTGCGCTCGCGCGCCTCGGGTGCGGTCTTCGTCAAAACCGACCCCTATGCCCAAGCCTTTGAGTTCCGCCCGGCCACCGCCGCCCGGGTGCTGCAGTCGAGCTATCAGTGGCAAGACCAGGACTGGTTGACGGCGCGGGCCGAGCGCGACTGGCAGCATAGCCCCATGAGCATCTACGAGGTGCATCTCGGCTCCTGGCGCCGCCGCGCCGACGGCAGTTTCTGCAGCTATGCAGAGTTGGCGGAAGAACTCGTTCGCTACTGCCGAGAAATGGGTTTCACCCACATCGAGCTCTTGCCGGTCATGGAGCATCCCCTCGACGAATCCTGGGGCTATCAGGTGAGCGGCTACTTTGCGCCAAGCAGTCGTTTTGGCGACCCCGACGGTTTTCGTGCCTTTGTTGACCATTGTCATCAACACGGCATCGGCGTGCTGCTCGACTGGGTACCCGGGCATTTCCCCCGCGATACCTGGGGCCTGGCACGCTTTGACGGCACCGCCCTGTACGAGCATGCCGACCCGCGGGAGGGCGAACACAAGGACTGGGGCACCTACATCTTCAACCTTGGACGCAACGAGGTACGCAACTTTCTGCTCAGCAATGCCTGTTACTGGGCCGATGTCTTCCATGTGGACGGCTTTCGCGTCGACGCCGTGGCTTCCCTGCTCTATCGCGACTACTCACGCAAAGACGGGGAATGGGTCCCCAACCGCTTCGGCGGACGGGAGAATCTCGAAGCCATCGACTTTCTGCGCGAGCTACACACGGCCTTACACGAGCGTCATCCCGGCATCCTCAGCATTGCGGAAGAATCAACGGCCTGGCCCATGGTCTCCCGCCCGCCCTACCTAGGCGGCTTGGGTTTTTCGATGAAATGGAACATGGGGTGGATGCATGACACCCTTGGCTACTTGCAATTGAACCCGATTTTTCGGCGCTATCGTCACGAGGCGCTGACTTTCAGCCAGCTTTACGCCTATACCGAAAATTTCGTCCTTCCTCTCTCTCACGACGAAGTCGTGCATGGCAAGGGCTCCCTCCTCAACAAGATGGCTGGTGACCCCTGGCAGCGCTTTGCCAACCTGCGTTTGCTTTTCGCCTACCAGTTTGCGCATCCTGGCAAAAAGCTCAATTTCATGGGCAACGAATTTGCCCAGGGGCGGGAATGGAACAGCGGCCAACCCCTCGACTGGGACTTGCTGGAGCATGACTGGCACCGCGGGGTGCAACAGATGTTCCGCGATCTCAATCGCCTGCATCAGGGTCTCTCTCCCCTGCACGAGCTGGATTTTCACGCCGAAGGCTTTCAGTGGATCGACTGCCACGATGCCGAGCAATCGGTGCTGAGCTTTCTGCGCCGGGATAAACAGGGCAACGTGGTCGTCATCATTTGCAATTTTACCCCGGTGCCACGGCATCACTATCGCATCGGCGTTCCACAACCGGGCATCTATCGGGAAGTCTTCAATAGCGATGCCGCTGCCTATGGCGGCAGCAATGTTGGCAACCCACCCCTGGCCAGCGACGCCCAGCCGTGGTCGGGGCTGCCGGCGAGCATCGCCCTCACCTTGCCACCCCTAGCCGCCCTGTATCTCGTCGGGAGTGCCTGAGCCATGTGGTTGCTCTATCTGGTCATTGCCGTGGTAGCGGGCCTGACAGAACTCTTCACCGGTACTTTTTATCTGGCCGCCGTCGCCCTCGCTGCCGTTTTTACCTTGGTGGCCGATCTTTTCCTGCCCCAAGCCGTGCTGCACTGGGTCTTTCTCGGAGCGAGCATCGTCCTCATCGCTGCCAGCACGTGGTTGCGCCATCGTCTGGCGCGCAAAGCGAGCGGGGTGGACGATCTCGATTTGGGGCAAGCTGTGGAGATCCTGCGTGGGCCAGATCCTCAGGGAAGCTACCGGGTCAAATATCGGGGTAGCGAATGGCCTGCCGTACTCGAGGATGGCGGTTCCGCCTGCCCCGGTGCCGCCGCCGTCATTGTCGCCCGCGAGGGCAATCTCTTGCACATCGCTCTACTGCCCCCGGCAGCCAAGGAATCCCTATGCCCACCCTCATCAGTATCGTCGTCGTCCTGATCGTTGTCTTTTTCGTGCTGCGCGCCACCATCCGCGTGGTACCGCAGCAGCGGGCCTGGGTGGTGGAACGCCTCGGCCGTTATCACGCCACCCTACAACCGGGCCTGAACCTGATCGTGCCCTTCATCGACCGCATCGCTTATCGCTTTGATATGCGCGAGCTACCCATGGAAGTGCCGGCGCAGGTCTGTATCTCTCTCGACAACACCACCATGACCGTCGATGGCGTGCTCTACGTGCAGATCACCGATGCCGTCAAGGCCGCCTACGGTTCGAGCAATCCTTTCAACGCGGTGATTCAGCTTGCCCAGACCAGCATGCGCTCGGAGATCGGCAAACTGCATCTGGACGCCGCCCTATCTTCGCGCCAGCTCCTCAATGCGGCGGTGGCCGAGGCCGTAGACGAGGCAGCGCTGAACTGGGGGGTAAAGGTCTTGCGCTACGAGATCAAAGACATCACCCCGCCCGCCGAGATCATCCGTGCCATGGAGCTGCAAATCACTGCCGAACGGGAAAAGCGCGCCATCATCGCCAAGTCCGAGGGCCAACGGCAACAGCAGATCAACACCTCCGAAGGCCAGCGCCAGCAGGAAATCAACATTGCCGACGGCCGTCGGCAGGCAGAAATCCTGCGTGCCGAAGGTGAGGCGCAGGCGATTGCCTTGGTTGCGGAAGCCACCGCCAAGGCGATTACTACTATTGGTGCCGCCGCCCGCGAACCTGGCGGGATCGAGGCCCTGCAGATGCAAATTGCCAAGGACTACATCGAAAAATGGGGCAATCTCGCCAAAGCCAGCACCAGCCTGGTCATCCCCGCCGAAATGGGCAATGTAGGGGCACTGGTCTCCACGGCGCTCGCCATCGTGCAAAAGAACGGCGCCACACCGGCGGCATAGGGCTGAGTCTGCCGCTTGCCGGAGTACCCGATGCCCTATGCAGTGGGATGGGTCTACAGCACGCGAGAAACATCGTGCGCGTAATCTCTACGACGATCGATAAAAAAGCGTCGCCAAGTGACCATTGGAGCGGGTTATGAGCGCAGCAGTGGCGGCCAGCAACGGGGAGTCGTGCTCCCACAGACTACTACACCACCAGACCATACAGTATGTGGTCGGTAATTTTTCCATCTTTATATATTCTGTTTTTCAGCACTGCCTCGCGAACGAACCCGGATTTTTCCAGAACCCGCATCGAGGCCGGATTCCAGCCGAGAGACTGGCAGCAGTGGCGCAATGATTCGGAGTGTACCGACGGGAGCTCGTAGCTATCACCTTCCGTGCTCGGGAGAAAGTTTTAAGTTCGCAGCCCCTTGAATGAAATAATCTGGTCTATATACTAGTCTAACGTGGCTTGCTGAGGGGTGAGTGATGAACATCGAGGTTGGGTCCTATGAGGCGAAGACGAAGCTACCCGAGTTGCTGCGGGGTGTACAAACAGGCAAGCGCTACACCATCACCCTGCGAGGGGAGCCAATAGCCGAACTGGTTCCGGCAGAACCTGGCCCTCAGGCCCTCTCTGCTGCGGCTGTAGAAGACATGTTGTCCTTTATGGCGTCGCGCCCCTCCATAGCCGGGGTCGATATCCGGGCTCTCAGGGACGAGGGACGAGCGTGAGTTTCGTTCTGGATGCCTCCGTCGCTCTTCTCTGGCTTATCCCCGATAGCCAGCCTGCGGGCGTGCCTTATGCCCGGAGCGTTTTGGAGCAACTGAAAGAAGGGCATTGCTTGGTCCCCTCCCTGTTCTTTCTGGAGGTGGGCAATATAATATGCAAGCTGGAAGGCAAAGGCCGGCTTACCGAGGCAGACTCACAGCGTTATTTGGCTCTGCTGGGCCGACTGAACATCTCCGTTGACTCAGCTACAGCAAAGCAGGCCTTGGGTGATACCCTCAACCTGGCTCGCCGCCACCGATTGTCCGCCTACGATGCCGCCTACCTGGAAGTAGCCCTGCGGGAGGGTCTTCCACTGGCTACCCTTGATGCCGATCTCGCTGAGGCAGGCAAAGCCGCAGGCGCTCTAACTCTCATCATTCAAGATCCTGCCTGAATCCTGACAAAAAAGATCTTGTTGTCGATTTCAATCAGGCGATAGCTGCATTTTATAACGGTCATGGTCATGACCGACTACTTGGCATCGCTAATCGAAGCCATGAAGGACATAAAACAGAAGTTTTTGGAATCGGAGTCCCTGGGTGCCCCCTCTATACCCTCGACGAAGAGCTTTTGCACGCGGCCAAGCTCATGAAAATACACGCCAGCCGAGGCATCAAAACTACGACATTGCTGCCACAACTACCGGATCGCGCAGTTCCTCTGGGTATGCCCATTCGCCTGCTCGGGATCACCGTGAGCGGGCTTGTCCACATCCAGGCGGCGAGCGGGTAAACACACCAGCTTAGCTTACCGGATGAAATCCAAAACCCGTAGTAAGAATATGGCCTGGGAATGGCGGTGATGCAGCGTAAGCTGCCGTTGGATAGAGTAGATGGTACCGTTTCTCGGACGTTGTTAGGTGAATGGGTTCCTGGACACAGACGGACCCCAAAAATGGCTGGCGGTGTCCAAAAACCAGGTGTTCAGAAAATCTTCTAATCTGCCAAGACCAAAGCTGGATGCCACCGCTCCCATAAGAACTTCATTAATATGGCCTCTCTGACCTCGGTAAGCTGGATCTCAGGTTACCAAAATTGAACATCGAAGAACCACCAACGTCTCCTTCGGAGAATTGGTGCATATCTTCGGAGGCGCCATAATGACTACGGAGCTTCTTGACCGACTGACACATCACCGCGATATTCTGGAGACAATAAAAAATTCGTACCGGCTCAAAAAACGCTGCAACCATCCTCTCTAAATTTGGTCAAAATTAGACGCTGCTACTTGATCATTTTAAACGCTATTTGACAGTGTTTTGGTAAATATAAATACAGGTATCATCAATATCCCCTAGCTCGTTAACACGATGACTAGATAAGATAGCCTCACAATGAAAACCACATCGCAAAGCCACATTGATACTGCGCAAATTTTTGCGAGCCATTCTTATCTCCAAA
>JAWNZB010000127.1:0-4561 GCA_038447835.1 Candidatus Igneacidithiobacillus chanchocoensis
ACCGGCTGCGTTTGGAGGCGGTCGCCCTGGGTGCCAATGCCGTCCTCAATGTCGATATGCGGGTACGACGTGGCGATGGCGAGGATATGGACTATGCCCTGATGGGCACGGCGGTGCGCATTCAAGACCTTCCCCCCTCGCCACAACCGGCGGTGGCAACGGTTTCTTCCCTGGAATTCGTGCGCCTGCTCGAACAGGGAATGGTGCCGGTGGGCATTGCCATTGGTGCCGAGTACGACTGGTATCAGCCCTGGGGCGGGACGATGCTCGACCAAGCCAATCAGCAGGCCCCGTTTGCGGCACGGTACTGGAACATGGAGATACCGGATCTCAGCAGTTTTCAGGAAAACGTTCGGCGTCGCACCCTCTACAATCTGCAGCAGGATGGCCGCAAGCTCGGCGCTGGGGTCCTCGCCCATACCCAATATTCCCAGCTGTATCGGGTCAAGGCCGATCAGGGCGAGAGTTTTCTCTGCCGCCACATTGCCATTGGCACCGCCATCAGTTACGACACCGCAGCTTCGCCCAGCCATGAATTGCAGCCCATCCTGTCTTTGGGTGGGCCGCTACGTTCTTTTCGCCCCCATCGCAAGGATCTGTTATGACGCAAGAAACCCTCGCTCCCCACGCCGTCGAACGCTTGCGGGGACTGCGCTCCCAAGGTAGCCACGAAGGCATCTTTACCTCCGATCTTTCGGTCAACGAATTTGTGATGGTCCGCAAGGCCGAATTCGAACCCCTAGGGCTGGTGGTCGGCTCTTGTATCTATCATATGGGTATTCAGTACGGCAGTTGGAATCAGAACATGGAAATGGATGTTCTCTCCCAAGCCATGTATCAGGCGCGGGAGCTGGCCATGAGTCGCATGGAGCAAGAGGCCATCCTGCTCCAGGCCGACGGCGTGGTGGGCGTGCGGCTGGAAGTAAAGCGCATGGACTGGGACCAAGACATCCTCGAATTCATGGCCATTGGTACCGCCATTGCCCATCGCTCCGGGGCGCCCGGCTTCAAGGGCGTGGGCGGTAAGCCCTTTACCAGCGACCTCTCGGGGCAGGATTTTTGGATGCTGTTACAGGCAGGCTATCGGCCCATGGAAATGGTGATGGGTTCCTGCGTGTACCACGTCGCGCACCAGGGCGTGTTGCGTAGTATGGGTAACATTGGCCGCAACATCGAGTTGGAGCAGTTTACCCAGGCTATGTACGACGCCCGCGAACTAGCCATGGAGCGGATGCAGCACGAAGCCGCTGATGGCCAGGCCGATGGCATTACCGGCGTACAGCTGCACGAGGGTAGCCACAACTGGCAGCCGCATGTGATTGAATTTTTTGCCGTAGGGACGGCAGTGAAGGCGATGGACAACGCCGACGCTCAGGTCGATGCCATGCGTCCGCAACTGGTATTGCCAGTCAACGATTGATTATTAGGGGGATTGACGATGTCTTTATTCAAACACGCCTCGGAAATCGTACAGGCAAAAATCAACCACTTTCTCGACAATGCCGAGGATCCCGCCGAGACGCTGGATCTTTCGTACGAAAAGATGATGAGCAATCTGCAGGACACCAAGCGGCACCTTGCCGATGTGGCAACGGAAAAGCTGAGCCTCGAGCATCAGATGGCGGATGCGCAAAAGGCCGCCGATCAGGCGGAAGCCGATGCTCGCACGGCGCTGCAGGCCAATCGCGAGGATCTCGCCAAGGCAGAGTTGGCGCAAAAACAGGCGGCTCTGGCTAAGTTGCAGTCCTTGCAAGATGCCCACGACAAGATTGCCGCACAGGTGGCCAAGCTCACAGATTTTGAGACCAAGCTGCAGGATCGCATCGAATCCTTCCGCACCCAGAAAGAAGTGATGAAGGGGCAATTGGCAGCCTCCCAGGCGGAGATCGAGGCCGAGAACTCCCTGTCGGGACTCGGCAAGGGAATGAACGATGCCGGTGAGGCGATGCAGCGGGTACAGGATCGCGTCGCGCAGTCCCAGAGCAAGGCTGAGGCGATGGAATCGCTCATGGATTCCGGCGCGATCGACGACCCTCTCGATCACCGCAGTCGTACCGACAAAGACATGGCGCAGCTGCGCGAGCAGAGCGGAGTCGATGCAGATTTGGCGAAGCTCAAGGCGGAGATGGCAAAATCGCAGTCAGGTTCCTGACGCGAGAATCCCTGCTCGCCACCAGTCTGCCAAACAAGCCTGCGTCCATTCTCGCGCGTACTCGTTGTGCGGGAATGCGGCGACGTGGGCTTGTGAAGCAAAGAGCGGTGCGGCGGCGAGGGCGGCGGCCAGGCGCGCTTCCGGGATGCTGAGTTCGCGGGTACATACCGCGCCGCTGCGGTCACGGAATATGAGTAGATAACAGTCGCGCGGCGCCAGCGGCGCGGTGCCAACATGCACGGCATACGGGTAGTGTTGGAGGCGCACCGCGGCGGCAAGCTGCAAACAAGCGTCCGGTAACGCCTCCTCGGGTGCCTCCATCAACGGCGCCGTGTTGATCGCCAGGGTCAGGGTCAGCCATTCCCAATGCAGCAAGGCGGGCAGATATTCCGGTAGCTCCGCATGCTTGTCTATCTGCTCTAGCACAAAGGCAAGAAAGGCATCCGGAACCTGATGAAAGCTTGGGCTCGGGCAGGAGCCACGAGCAAGAAAGTCGTCCACCAACGCTTCCCAGTCTTGGAGAGGGATCAGGGCCTTACTCTGAGGAAAGGCGTCCTCCAGGCTCGCAGCAAAGCTCGCCCGCATCATCTCGCGATAGAGAGCAAAGATTTCTGTGGGCATACCGGCCGGTGGCTGTGCTCGTGGTTGCCGCAGGCGTTCGGCAATGTCCTGTAAACGGGCGGGATAGTCAGGCGATGCTGGCATCGCGTAGCTGCTCTAGCTCAGCCAGTAGGGTGTCGAGGGACGGGATGTCGTTGTCCCACTCCAAAAGCGTTGGGCGCGGACCAAATTGTTGCTCGGCCTGGCGTAGCAGTTCGCTAACCTCGGTGCTCACCCCGGAGTCGTGGGTATCGATGAGCCAACCTGCGGGGTGCAGGTAATGGCCGGCAACATGATAGTAGCGGATTTTTTCGGCGGGCAGAGCGGCCAGGAATTCTTCGGCAACATAGCCATGATTACGACTATTGACGTAGAGATTGTTGAGATCGAGTAATAATTCGCAGCCGCTTTGCGCCAAAACCGCGAGGAGGAAATCGAGCTCGCTCAGGGTCGATTCGGGAAATTGCCCGTAATAGGCGGTATTTTCCAAGACCAAGGGCTGGCCAAGAAAATCCTGCACCTGTTGGATACGATCTACCGTCCAAGCTAGGCTTTGCGCATGAAAGGGGATGGGAAGCAGATCATGTAAATAGCCCTGGGTGTCGGCGCAGTAGGAGAGATGTTCGCTGTACACGACGGCGCCGTGCTCCCGCAAAAAGCTGCGTAGGGTGTACAGAAAATCCCAATCGAGCGGTTCTGGTCCGGCAATGGATAGCGAAAGCCCATGACAGAACAGCGGTTTTTGCTCGAGTACTCGGGCTAGATCGCGAGCCGGGGCACCGCCAAAAGCAAACCAGTTCTCCGGAGCAAGTTCGACAAAGTCGACGGGGAGTTCTGCCGCCGCTTCGGCAAACTGCGGCAAGAACTCCCGCCGCAGCCCCAGACCCCAGGCACTCACGCGAAACTTACATCCCTTTCTTTTTCATGTAGCTTTTGCCGCATTTACCGCTGTGGGCGCGTATCTGTGCCTTACTGGTGCAGTGTGATTCTCCTGCCTTAGCTTTACTACGGGAGCAATTCCCTTCGCCCATCATCCGTGAGCAATTGCCCTCGTGCATAGCGCCTTGGGCCATTTGCTGCTGACCGTTCATCGGTGCCGGAGTCGTCATTGCTTCGGCAGCGAGGGGAAGACTGCCCAGGCTAAGGGCAAAAAGGGAAGCCAAACCAATTTTTGTCGTGTTGTGCATCGGTAGTTCTCCGCGTTAAAAATATTGCCACTCTACGCCAACCGCTAGGTAGCCATCAAACTTCGCTCACGTTACTGAGGCCGAGGCGGGTCATACGCCGCCATAGGGTTACTCGATCGATCCCCAGTTCTCGCGCTACCGCACTACGGTTATTGGCATGCTTTTGCAAGAGATTGACGAGGGCATCTCGTTCTTCCTCCGGTTGTTCCGAAATGGCGCCATCGTTACTTGCGTGGCGCTTCTGTACCCGTTCGACAAAGTCCTGGGGCAGGTCGGTCAGCTCTACTTCCGGGCCGGTAGCACAGATGCTGGTGTATTCCATGATATTGCGCAGTTCGCGCACATTGCCCGGCCAGGGATAGTCGAGGAGCAGGTGTTTGACCTGTGGACCCAATTTGCGCGCGTTGCGGCCACCGAATTTGGCAAGGAAGTACTCTGCCAACAGGATGATGTCCGAGCGTCGCTCCCGTAGCGGCGGCACGTGCACCGGAATCACGTTGAGGCGATAGAACAGATCGGCGCGAAAGTCGCCACGCTCGACTGCTGCTTTCAGTCCTTGGTTGGTTGCCGCTACCACTCGCACGTCTACCTTGCGGGTTTTCATCGAACCGATGGACTCAAA
>JAWNZB010000025.1:0-23894 GCA_038447835.1 Candidatus Igneacidithiobacillus chanchocoensis
CTTCCAGCTCGCGGCGCCAGTCCTGTACCTTGTCGCGAAGCTGATGTTGCTGCCGCTCCGCCGCCTCCACAGCTGCATCGGCCGCATCCCGGGCGCTACGCAAGCGTTGTAGCTCGGCTTCGTGTTCGCTTTCTTGCCCAATGAGGGTCTGCAAACGCTCCTTGGCCTCCTGCTGCTGGTGCTGCAGCGCTTGTTCTTCGCTTAGAAGGCGTTGCTGCCTCTGCTCTTCTTCTTGGCGCGTTTGGATCAGCCGCTGTATTTCTGTCTGCTGGCGTTGCCAGTTTTGCTCGGCCAGGGTGTGCTCCGCCTGCGCGGCATAGTGCTCGGCCTGGGCGCTACGCAACTGCTCCTCGTGCGCGGCAAGGGCGCTAGCGCTATCGGCAAGGGCTTGCTGCAGCGCTTGCTCCCGCTGGTTTGCGGCCGCGAGGGCAGTGCGTCGCTGGGCGATGCCCTGGCGGTAGTCCGCGAGCTCGCTTTCCAGTTGCTCGATGCGTAGGGTCAGGTCCCACCACTGCCAGCGCCGTTCTTCAGCGCGCAGCTCGCGCAGTTGGCGAGCCTGCCCCGCCTGGCGAGTAAGACGCTGAAACTGCTGATCCATTTCGCCGTGGATGTCGCGCAGCCGCTGCAAATGCTCCCGGGTTTCGGCAATGCGTTGTTCCGTCTCCCGACGCCGCTCCTTATAGCGGCTGATGCCACCGGCCTCCTCGAGCATGGCGCGCAGATCCTCGGGACGACTCTCGATGATGCGGCCAATGGTGCCCTGCTCGATGATGGCGTAGGCGCTGGCACCCAATCCGGTGCCGAGGAAAAGATCCCCTACGTCGCGACGGCGGCAGCGGGCATCATTGATGCGATACTGGCTGTCGCCATCCCGACTCAAGCGACGTTGTACCCGGATTTCTGCAGTCTGCGTCCACGGCGACGGGGCTTGCGCATCACTATTGTCGAAGAGCAGCTCGACGATGGCCTGCTGCGCCGGCGCGCGATTGGCAGCGCCGTTGGAGATGACGTCGGCCATGGCAGCACCGCGCATCTGCCGCGCCGAAGACTCCCCCAATACCCAACGGATGGCATCGATGATATTAGACTTGCCGCAGCCATTGGGCCCAACGATCACCAGGGGATTACGTTGCAGCTCGATACGAGTGGCGTTGCGAAAGGATTTGAATCCGTGCAGGTGGATGGCGGTGAGACGCATGGGCGTCGATTTTGCTATACTAGTGGCCGAATTCGCTATCTTGAGGAGATCTCGATGCCCAGTCAACCAAGCCGCGCGCTGCAAAGTTTTCCCAACCCCTGTCCGGAGCGGGACTACCTGGTGCATATGGATCTACCGGAATTCACCTGCCTCTGCCCGCTCACCGGTCAGCCCGACTTTGCGCACTTTCTGCTCGATTTTGTTCCCGACCAACGCAACGTCGAGCTCAAATCGCTCAAACTCTACTTGTGGAGCTTTCGCGACGAAGGTGCTTTTCACGAGGCTCTAACCAATCGCATTGCCAGTGAGCTCATCGAAGTCCTGGCGCCGCGCTACCTGCGTCTGCTCGGACGTTGGTATGTGCGTGGCGGCATCAGCACCGATGTCTTGATCGAGCATCGACAGCAAGGTTGGGACAACCCCTCCCTACTTACGCAGTTGGGGGCGGCGCCGTGGACTCGCCATCAGCCGGGGCTCTGATCCGACCATAACGCGCCTGGGCCGCGCCGCTGCGCCAAGCCCAGAGCTGATCGCCCAAGGAAAAATGCCACCACTCCCCCGGGTGCTGTACAAAGCCCTGGGCCGCGAGCGCCGCGCGCAAGAGCATGCGATTGTCGTGATACTGGGCCTCTGCACTCCCCGCTGGCGCTTGCGCAAAGTATTCCGGCGCGGCACGGTCGCTAAAGTCGTCGACCGGACCGCCCATGGGTACGGGATTGCCGTGCTCATCCCATAGGGTGCAGTCGAGCGCCGCGCCGGTACTGTGCGGCGGCGGACGTGCGGGATCCGGATTGGCCACCCCCCAAAAGCGGTAGACCCGCGGCGCCAGCCGACGATAAATCCCTGCTTCTCGCTCTTGCAACATCGCGGGCGAGGTGCAAGGCACAAGGCGGTCTACCAAGCCATCCTGCGCAGCCTCCGCGCAAAACTGCTGCCAAACCATGTACGCCTGCACCTCGAGGGGGCGCCAGGCATCAAAAATGGCAATGCGCCAGCCCGGTCGTTGCTCCTTTAACCGCGACTGGGCTTGCTCGAGAGCATTCAGTACCCCGCTGCGCAGAACCCAAGGCGAATGCCCGCCGTACGGCGCCCCTGCTGCCAGGTAGGGGTGCGGCTGCAGACGCGGAAAGAGTGCCGGGATGGGCAGCAGGGGCTCACCGCAATCGACGATAGGAATCTGACCATAGAGCCGGTGAATGCCCTCGCTCGCGTCGAGGCAACTGAGCTCAGTCACGAAAGCGCTCGGGTCGATAGGGGCGTGGGTCGACGAAAGGCTGCGGGTCCTTTTCGAGCATTTGTGCGACCAGGCGACCGGTGCTGGGGCCCATGGTCAGCCCCTGATGACAATGCCCGAAAGCCAGAAAAATGCCCGGCTGCGACGGCAAAGGACCGATGATCGGCAACATGTCGCCAGTGCACGGACGATGACCCAGCCAAGGCTGCGGGTCGAGGGCCTTGCCAAGGCCCGGGTAGAGCTTGCGCGCCGCCGCTTCGGCGAGCTGCAGCGGCCTATCGGAAGGCGCATCATCGCGCTGGGCAAATTCAGCACCGGTAGTCAGGCGCAACCCTCGGCGCATGGGGGCCAGGACGTAACCCGCTTCGCTATCCAGCACCGGCAGCGGCAGTTCGTGCTGCTGCCCATAATGCTGATGATAGCCGCGCTTCACGAAAACCGGGGGTCGATAGCCCAAGGGCTTGACCCAGTCGATGGTCCAGGCGCCCAGGGCCAGCACCACCCAGGGCGCCTCACTGCGCACATTATCTCCTTCCACCTGCCAGCCCTCGCCGTGTTTGCGCAACGCCTGGATGCCTTGCAGGACGAATTCTCCACCCCGCTGCTGAAAGCTGCGAAGATAGGCCTGAGAAAGAGCTACCGGCTCGATCAGGGCCAAAGGTTGTGTCCAGTGGATGGCACCCGCCAGGCCCGCGCGCAGCATCGGCAGCTGGGCGCCGAGATGGCTGGCATCCCAAGCTTCGTATTCGACGTCTAAGTGCAAGCGCTTGTAGACGGCCGCTTCGACTTCCGTCTGCCAATGCTCGGCCTCCTGAAACACCTGCACCCATCCGCCGGGGCGGTAGAGATCGCTCGCATCGGTGAGTGCCGCCAGCGCCATGTGGTCCTCGATGCAGTGACGAATCAGCGCTCCATAGTCTTTGGCCGTACGCCGTAGACGGTCGGGCTGGGAAGCGCGCCAATAGCGCAAAAAGGCTGGCGCCAGAGGAGGAAGAGCACGAAAACGATATTGGGCGCGGCTGCTACGGTTGCCGGCGTAACGCCAAAGCTCATGCAAGTCGCGCGGGAAGGGCTGCGGAAACACCGCCTCCCGCTGAATCAAACCGGCATTGCCGTAGGAGGTTCCCTCCCCCGCCGCCTGTCGATCCCAGAGCTGCACCTGCCAGCCCCGCATCTGCAAATGCAGGGCGATCGACAAGCCCACCACCCCTGCCCCAACTACGATCACCGATTTCGTCATCGCCGCTGCCCCCGGAAACCCTACTGGGAGACAGCGTAGCACAGGGCGACTCGCACTGCGCCGACTCGAGAATTACAGCCCCAGCACCGGCGCCTTATTGGCCGGGTCGGTTTTGCTTATGGCCCCAGTTTCTACATGGCCGGCCAGGCGCCAAGTATGGGTGGCGTCGCGAATTTCCAGATCGTACCAGTAATCGCTACCGGCCAAGGCAAAATCCATTTCGCGTGTCTCTTGGGCGTCGAGACGTAGTTGTCGTGGCGACATGCCATAAGAAATGTCACGTATCTGTACCGCGCGGTCCTCTGTAGAGAGATTGCGCAACCGCAATCGGAGCTCGCCACTGGGCAAATACCGCTCTTCGACGAGTAATTTGCTTTCTCCGCGCCCTTTCAACTTACGGATGAAGCCGTTGGGACCGTAAACGGTCATAGCCGCCGGAACATCGTCGGGCCAAGAGAGATGATCCTTGAGATCATGCCCGGCGCCGATGGTGTAACGCTGCGGGAGGAGCGCGCTACCATCCCAGAAGGCCCAGCAACATAGTCCAAGGCTGGACGGATTCTGGACGCTAAGCTGATAGCCCCGGGCATCCGCCAACAATTGCAGGGTTTGTCGATAATCGATGGGTAATGCGGGGCGCTGACCTGTCTCTTGCGGGAGGATCCCCTCCTGCGAACCGGGTGCCGGCACCTTGGGCAAGGGCAACTCTGCCACCGCTTTTTGCACTAAAGCAAAATTCCCCTCGGTGCTGGGCAAAAAGTATTTCCGAAAATCTGGTCGGCTAAAATCGAAGGCAGAGGTCAGATCGCCGGCTACGGCTCGACGCCAGGGAGTGATGTTGGGCTCGGAAACGCCGAAGCGTTTCTCTACGAAGCGGATCACCGAGGTATGATCAAAGACTTCCGAGCAGACTTGCCCGCCGCGACTCCAGGGCGAGATAGCAATCATAGGCACCCGTGGCCCCATGCCGTAGGGGAGATCATCGGGAATGAATAGGGGCGCTTGCTGGGGATTGACGATATCGTGGATTTCGCCAGTGGTGCTCACGGTGCTTTTGCCCGGACGTATAGGGGTGGGCGGCTGGGGAGGAATGACGTGGTCGAAAATTCCGTCATTTTCATCGTAGTTGAGGATCAGGGCAGTGCGCGACCAGACCTTCGGATTGGCCGTCAACGCTTCCAATACGCGGGCGATATACACGGCTCCATAGGCTGGCGCATAAGACGGATGCTCCGTGTAGCCAGCCGGAGCAACGATCCACGATACCTGGGGCAACCGATCCCGTAGCACATCGCTACGCAACTGGCGCAAACTGCGCACCGAAATTCCACGCTGACGCAACGGCGAGTCCGTAGGAGCGTTCACATATTGCCGAAACATCTGCAAAGGATTATCGCCGTAGTTGCCCTCAAACGGCTTATCTAAACTTAAGGTAGTACCTTCCTGATAGACCTGCCAAGAAATGCCCGCCTTTTGCAGGCGCTCGGGGTAGGTGGGCCACCAGACTGGGGGATACTTTTTTGGATCGGTAATGTAGTCGTTATTATTGATCAACGGTCCCCCACCCTGACCCGTTGGATCAACCATACCAGTCCAGAGATACGCGCGATTGGGATGGGTAGGCCCAGCAAGGGAACAGAAATAGTGATCGCAGACGGTGAAGGCATCAGCTAGGGCATAGTGATATGGGATATCTTCCCGCAGATAGTAGCCCATGGTACGGTCGGTTTTTGCCAGGGGCCAAGCATTGAATAATCCACCGGCGTTGGCGGCATGGGTGCTATACCAGCTATGATCGAGGTCACCGATGACCTGAGCCGAACTCGTGAGGGTATTGAGATGATAGGGCAAGATGGTCTCGCTGGCATCGGTCAAACGCGGCTGTTCCCAAATCGTTTTCCCTCCGGGGATTAGCAAAGGAAACCGATCGTTGTAGCCGCGAACCCCAGAAAGATGACCAAAATAATGATCGAAGGAGCGGTTTTCCTGCATGAATATCACGATGTGCTCGACATCCTCGATGGAGCCGCTCACGGAATGTGCTGGGGTAGCCAGGGCGCGCTGTATGGATAGCGGCAAGGTCGCAGCGACTGCCCCCATCACTGCGAGTGATTTAAGAAAATCCCGACGCGAGAATCCGTTGTTACCATCAGTCATGGCTTTCATCTCCATTGGCATGAGTATGCAGGGCCGCTATCGCCTCGGGATAGCCTTTGGCCGCCGCTTGCTCCAACCAGTGTAGGGCTTGGCTGCGATCTTTTGGCACACCATATCCTTTGCTGTAGGCAAGAAAGAAAAGCATATCAGCGTATGGATCGCCCTCCTTGGATGCCTTGCGTAAGGTGGCAAAGGTTTCTGCGTAAAGTTCCTTGGCCTTGGCAGCATTGACCGGCACCCCCCAACCTTTGGCATAGCTTTCAGCAAGGTAAAAAGTGTTAGGGACGATCTCTTTGACATCCTCAGCGTAGCTTGCCCAATACGAGGCTTTTTGCGCATTGGCAGCAAGGCCGGGAGCTCCGTTCAAATATAGAATCGCAAGCTCCCGAGCTGCCCAGCCATTGCCCTGTAGCGCGGCGCGTACGAGGTATTTTTGCTCGACCCGCGTATTCGCCGCGGAAGGTGGTTGGCCTTGGGAATAGCGCGCCAATACCTGGCTCGCCCACCCGCTACCCATGGCACTTGCCTTCTCAAGCCAGGGCGTTGCCCGCTCACGGTTGTTTGCACATACCCAGTAGGCAGCCATGGTCTCGATGCCAGTATGGCTCCCGGCCTTTGCCTCTTTTTGTATTGACTGCAATGCTTGCGCATCGTGCTGTAGACAGGCTGCCGAGGCGAGGGCGAAAGGGCCGTGCCAACGCCCCTCCGCCGCCAGGGCGCGATCGATAGAGAAGCTGCCAAATGCTGCCACCAAAAGAAAGAGGGTTAAACGCTTCACTGCAGTCCTCCCTCATTGGCCTCATACGCGGCTATGGTGGTGCCATGCGCGGCGGCATATCGCCGCAACTCCCTTTGCAAGGCTTGATAGCTCGCCATACCCTTGGTTGCCACCCACTCCTGCCGCAGTTGTTCTGGTCCAGCAACCTTTAGCAAGGAGGTTGGCGTGTACTGATGGGTAAGGGACGGAAGAGCGACATCTGCAGCGTGCGGATCGGTATGTGCCTTGAGCCAAGCCGGCGTCAAAATTTGGCCCATCGCTCCCGCCTCTCTCCGCAGCAATAAACGGTCACTGCATTTTCCCGCATTGAATTGGACCGGTACCTGCATGGGTAAGACCGGCATTAGATCGGCGCGCGGGCTATCCCGCCAAATTCCGGAGATTACTTGCGCATTGGCATCCCACTGCGACATCGGTGAAAGGCCAAGAACGGCCTCAATGGTACGCACGATATTCACTTGCGAGAGTGGTGCAGTATCGATTACTCCAGACTTGACCCAAGGCCCCATGGCGAGGGCAAAGGTACGATGGGCGTTGATATGATCAGCGCCAGATTGTGCATCATCCTCGGCAAGAAGAACCAGCATATGCTGCCACTGCGGAGTAGTCGATAGATAATGTAAGAATTCAGCCGTAGCATGGTCATTATCAGCCACGTAAAACGAGGGGCTGTAATAGCAAGGGCTTAGTCCCGCTGTATGATCATCCGGAATCCAAATGAAGATGAAGTGCGGAAAAGCTCGACCCGGGTGGCTCTTGAGCCAAGAAATGGCCGCCTTGACTCGGGTATTGTCGAGCAACATCCGATCCCAGCCAGGATAGGTTTGATCGACATGGGCCATCAGGGCGTCTCGTATCACGCCATCGCGAGCACGGGTTAAATTTTCGCCAAAGTCTTCAAATGATACGTGGTGGTGCAATAAATCGTTAAATAGATAGAGACGCTCGGGGTAGCTCAGCCACGGGTTGGTATAATTCCCCAAGGTTTGATGACTGTAGTGATAAGGATTGTGGCTGCCTGGAGCCCCGGGAGTAAGACTGGATGATCCCCCCGGTCCGGCATTCCACAGCAGACCACGATTGGAATAATAAGCAGGCCAGAGACGCTGCACCACGTCAGAATCGGAAGCGCCGTCCGTCCATTGATGCCCTTGTGCTGTTACTTCACCATCCGCCATAAAGTTGGCAAACAGAACGTTCTTCGGCGCCCAGGTTTGATATAGATTGGGTAGTTCTTTAGGACCATAAAGATCAAACTTTGGATCTGCCCATTTTCCCGCTGCACTATAGTCTCCCAAATCTTCATCGAAGGTTTTGTTTTCGCGCAAAATAAAAACAACGTATTTGATATTTTTTTGTAGATGCGTAGTGACTGCATCGTTTTCCTCGTTACGTTTTTCTCGCTGTCCGGCACTAAACCCATCGTCGGCAAGCGCCATAGCAGTCCATTGCGGGAAATGGTCGGTAAGATGCGATAGTGATACTTTTTGCAATACACCATGCATCATATTGCCGATGTACTCCCATTGGAGATTGGGTCCCGTACCAAAGCCTTTAGCAGCCGTTACGTATAACTGGTTACCTGCGATTGCCAAAGCACTGGGATACCACGCCGTAGGAATCAGCCCCAAGGACTTACCAGTAGTTGCGTCGAATACGGCAACATCGTCATTACCCGCATTGGCAACGAATAGCTTACCGTTGTCAAAGGCCAGTCCGTCGGGATAGCTTCCGGGAGGCGCATCAGGATACGGACTGTCAGTAATGACGCTTTTCGGCTTGAGCTTTGCGCTGTCGACTTCGACGATAGCATCGCTATTGGCATCTGCCACCCAGACCATTGGACTATCCGGTACCACGACCATCGCCGTCGGATGCACTCCTGCAGCCTCCGTATGCGGTCCAACCATCGGCCCGGTAGCGATCCGACCGAGAATGCGCAAGGTTTTTCGGTCTAGCACCGTGACCCCATCCCCCGCCCAATTGCTCACTACCAAACGTTTCCCTCGGTCCGCCAGCACCACGGCAAATGGATATGACCCCACATTTACGTACCGGGTATTACCCGTTTGTAGATTAATACGAGCAAGGCTATTGGCGAGCATGCCGGTAACAAACAAATGGCGTCGCTGGGGACCGAGGACCACAGAATCCGGATAGAATAGCCAAGGCTTTTTGTTGTGCGCCCCTTGATAGGTATAGGGATACTGATTTTTTGGGAAAGGCTGCCAAGTAAGCGGGTAGGTGTGTTCGACAGTTACCTGATTGTGGTCGACACGCAAGGCATAAACGGCATCTGCATTGCCGCCGGTGGCATAGAAGGTGTTGTCGGAACCAGCAACGAGCCCTTGAAACAAATCGGCATGACCAATGGCCGTGGTCGGGATGCTCTTGGGATTTGCCTCGGCATGCAGAGAGCTTTGCGCCTCCGCCTCCCGCTGTGCCGCAGATTGGTTGGTGGTGTATACCGTACCAGAAGCACCCGCATGCTGGACATCAATGGCAATGCCAGTACCGCCGGGGGTGGCAAATGCCACCGGTTTGGGCGGCACGGCTTGGCTCAGGGCAGCAAGGCGCGTAAGTCGATGCAGGTCTAAACCGTACCAAGTTACGGTTTGAAATGGTGTTGCACCGTTGGCAAGTACTGCCACTTTACCATCACCAATGGCCAACTGGGTAGGGAAATTGGGTGTGCTGGATAGGGTTCCGACCGGTGTCACCTTCCGCCAAGTTGGCAGCACGCCGGTGTACTCGGCACGATTCGCCGCGTCGATGTGTACTGCCTGCGGAAAAACCCCAAACTTGGTTTCCGTTGCCCTAACGGCTGGACTACCTAATGCAAGTATTGCCGATGAGATGAATACAGCAAACTGGCTAGAACGTTCCATATGAACACACACCCCCGTCAAAATTAAAATTTCACGCTGATTCCACCAAAGATTTGGAGTGGCGCGCCAGCGTATGCGAACAAGGAAGGTTGTTCAGCTGGATCATACCCGCCTGTAGCAAGATAAATATCAGACTCATATTTCCGGTTAAGCAGATTGTAGAGGCCAAAGGTAAAGCTAGTTTCTTTGACTCCTGGAATGAGCCGATTAAAATCCGTAGTTTCGTAATTAGCCGATAAGTTTACCAAATTATAGGCATTGATCGTTTGATCCGTGGGGCCACCAGTGACATTATCATAAAGCGTTTGACCGCCGGAGTACTGATCAGTGAGTGTTGGCTCAAAGATACCACCAGGAACGACGAACTTATATGATACTGATGCATTAAACGAATAGTGAGGAATGCCTGCAAGTCGGAGACCATTGAATGACTGACCCGAATTATTATAATCGCTGGTATAATAAGAGTGTTGAACGTTAGCGGATCCATAAACATACAACTTCCAGACCGGCTTCCATTTCACGAAAACATTAACACCCTGGTAAACGGCATTGCCCAAATTGTAGCCGGAAGCATTAAATTGGGTGATGGAACCAGACACGCCATTAAGAAGGTTTGTCAGATAATCGTGATAATAATTAACACCAGCATTTAGATGTTGATTGTGATAGCGAACTCCAACCTCATAATCTTGAGCTTTTGTTATTGGGATATCTGCTGGATTGATTTTTATTTTCTGCAGATAGGCACCGTACGCTAGATCTGTTTCATTCTGATAGGTCTCGCTATAGTTGGCATACAAAGAGACGTTATTAATAACCTTATAATTTATGCCAAGAGACGGCTCCAATCTAGTGAAGTTTGTTTTCGCGCCAGGCGTAGCAGTTAGATACGCAGCGGAGGTATTAGGATTTATCAAATCACTCATAGACGTGTAAAATCCGGCAAGCGCCAAACCTGGGGTAATCCGCAGATTTCCGTTATCCAGTTTCACCGTATCTTGAGCGAACAGATCACTGAATAAGCTATTGATTTCTACATTATTATAAACATATGGATTGTTTTGCGAGGTACCAAGATACGGATTCCAGAGATCCTCATTGGTATTATACTGCTGATAAGAAAGCCAGCCGCCAAGAGCAACATCGTTATAGTGAGAGTGTAATTTTACATCCAGTCGGTCCCCAAAGGAATTATTGGTCGGCGCGTAGTGCTCCGCGGCTTCTGGATTATAGTTAGTTGCACCGTAGTTGAAGTATGCTTGGTGCAAGCGGTAGGCGTGGCGATACCACGGAGTGTTTTTGAGAGTCCAGCCCCCACCTAGATCAAATAGTTGCTGAGAATAGAGAATCCATGAATCTACGATATCGTCCTTATACCAAAGATCGGCAGAGGGAACGTAGTAAAATCCACTAGTCTGCTGACTAAGCAGTGTCCCAGGCTTGCCGTATCCGTTCACACTGTAACCCGCTATTGGCGTTACGGGTACGGTGAGACTGTGTGTTGCATCAGATTTCTCATAATAAAAACCAAGCGTGAAAAGACCGTTCGAAAATGGATGAGCAGTCTTCATATATACCGACCAAGAGTGTTGCGGCCAGTTACTTGAGCCTGTAAAGAACGAGTTAGCACTAGTGTATCCGCCAGCCAGTACCGTTGACCATCCATAAAAGTCTCCGGTATTAACCGAGAAGCTCGCCGTCTTACTGCCATAACTACCAAAAGATAGATTAACCTTTGCGTTCGACTTCTGGGTAGGTTGTAGAGGAACAAAATTTATTGTGCCCCCCATACTGTCATACCATCGATCTTGGGGATTCCCTGGTCCGTAGACAACGTTAACACCATGAATCATTGTCAAAATCGGAATTTGACTAGAATTCCACTGGCCATCATTAGTTATCTGGTTATTCATTGGTATGCCATCAAAGAGCACACTTATCTGATTTCTATAGGTATTTCCGCTCCACCAGCCGATACCCATCCCATTGATAGTGATGTTATACCGTCCAGATCCGTTCTGCGGATTTTCGCTCATAATATGCACGCCGGGGGCAGTACCTAGTAGTTCTGCTGCGCCAGCATTAGGACTAATCATCTTTTTATTATCGGTAGTAAGGGTGACGACTGATTGCGTCGATTCGAACACTTGTTTGTTCGTGAGGGTCTGATGCAGCGGGCGCGTTTTCTTTTTGTAGATCGTTTCTGCCTTCGACGCTGCTGTGCCTTCCACTTCACCCACGTTGATGGCGGTATTGGACGCATCATCGGCGTAGGCATCTACCTGCCCTGTGATCCCCATGGCGAGTATGCACAGCGCCACGGACATAGAAAGATTAAAACTTTTTTTGACCATCATGACGTTCTCCTAGCGATTCTTAACCGTTTAAGACCTACCCTCAGCCCTCGATATAAAATATGTATCGAACTCGATGACTACGATCTAAATGCGTCCACTGGCTATACCATTTTCGGTTCAGCCATAGCATCAGGAACCAATCAGAACGCCGCAGTAACTTGCGCATATACCGCTCGCGGGTTGCCTGGGGTAGCGAGAATAGTACCCAGACTATTCGGCCCGTAGTTGCCACCAGCGGAGACGTAGCCTTGCACGTTGTATTTGCGATTGAGCAAATTATCTAGCATGAGAGAAAATTTCACATGCTTGACACCAGGAAGGAAACGATCCAAGGCGGCTGTCGTAGCCGACAAGGAAAGATTGACCAAGTTAGTAGCAGAAAATGGCAACTGCAGCGTGGTGGGCGCCGCGGAGATATCGCTGGATAGATAAGTCGCGCTCTGATACGTATCGAGCAGTCGTCCGCTCCATACCGTTCTTGCGTAGTACCAGCGGTAGCCTACGCTCGCCGTTAAATTGTATGTGGGAAGCCCGGTGACCCGAGCGCCACTTACCGCAACGCCGGAAGCATTGACAGTGTCTTCTGAACCGTGAAGGATGCTCGCCAAGAATCTACCATTCCAGCCAAGATTAGGCGCATATCGCAGCAGGAGATTGAGGCCATTAATGACTTCACTGGCCGGCTCCACGATGATGTTCTGCGATTCGGCTTGGGTAGTCTGCACTGCCAAGTCGGTGAGATGTTGATGCACAAAAGACACCTGGGCTTGCAAGGCATCGTCAGCATATTTAGCGCCAGCCATATAAAAATTGATTCGCGCCGGTTCATTCGGGCTAATCACCGGATGCGAGGCTCCTTCGCCATACGCGCTATCGATCTGCGTCTGATAGTTTTGCGACCAAGTTGCAAAAAGACTGGCGTTTTTATTGATCTGCCCGGATATTGCCAAACTAGGCGCTAATTTGGTGAAATCCTTAGAATCGCCTGGAACCGATGGAAAAAAACCTGCTGTGTCTCCTGGGTATAGTGCACTAGCAGATTGGGAAGTAATATTGTTCACTGAAATATGGTAATTTATTAAATTCAAGCCAGGAACGATTTGCAGCCAAGAGGTTGGCCGTATCTCGTCCTGTAAATAGGCAGAAGCTGCAGACCAATGATCATGGTCGTTACGATAGTAGACCGGTTCGCCAGTACCCAACGCAAACTGTGGCACGAATGAGTCATATCCAGCAAAAGAGGAATCATAGGTAGTCTGCTGATAGTAACCACCAAAGGAAACCGTATTGTAAGGAAGAGTAAGATCAAAATCGGCACGATCACCAAAATTACCAGAACTCGTAGGATAATACTCAGTGTTCAGCTTCGAGACCATAGGATAGGCATCGATACGTACCTTTAACCGGTGTCCAGCACGATACCAAAGGGTGTTGTGGAATTGTAGATAACTTGCGAGTTTATTAGAGAACTTCAAGTAACCAAGATAAGTAATGTATTTTTCGTGTTTCCGCCAGAGATCTGCTGAGGGCGTATAGTAAAATCCGGAAGTTACCTGACTAAGCGCAGGACCTGGCACGCCGTTACCGTTAATTGAACCGCCAGAAAACGGGTACACTGGAATCAAATGCGGGCGATTTTCATTAGTATTGTTAAAATAAAATCCCGCTGTAAAAGAGCCATGTGCGGTTTTTCTGCTCGTCTTTATGAAGACTGCTGAACTTTGCGACGGGCCAGTCAGTAGCGAGCTCTGCCGGGACTGTCCGGTACGCGTGTAACCAGCTGAAATGAATGTGCGCCAACCGGCGAGCGAGCCAGTCGAAATTCCTGTGCTTGCGCTGAACGCACCAAAACTACCGCCACCGATGTTGAGGAATGCCCCAGGCTTTTCACCAGAGGACTTGGTCTGAAAGTTTATCGTTCCACCCATAGAATCAAACCAATGCTGTTTTGCTGTTCCCGGTCCATAAGTGACATCGATGCCGGAAAACATTTGCGCAATGGGCAACTCGGCGCTGGAGAAGCCGTGGTACGAGGCTAGAGGATTATTAAGCGGAACACCGTCAAGAAGAATTTGATTTCCATTCATCTCGGCCTGACCCGTTTCGTCGAAACCAATCTGAATTCCGTTAATTCTTATTTGGTAACGATTGGCACCATTCGGAGTTCCTGTAGTGCGCGCTTGAAATCCTGGCGTATTTCTGGCAATGGCTTCCAGGGCACTCCCGCCAGCAGGGGTATCCTCATCAATGGAAGCTGCGGAGATATGAACCGAGGCAACAGGGGATTTGACATTGACCGCGCTCTTCTTCTCTTTACTTGCTGGCCCCGTTTGTCCTTTATCCACTTCACCTACGTTGATGGTGGTATTGGACGCGTCATCAGCATAAGCATCCACCTGCCCCACTATCCCCATGGCGAGTATGCCTAGAGCCACGGACACAGAAAGGTTCAAACTATTTTTGACCATTATGACGTTCTCCTAGCGATTGTTTCGGTATCTGTAGCTGTATGCCAAGGGTTGGACGCTTGCCTACCCATCACTGTTGCGCAAGGCTAACAGATCTTTGTGACAATAGTATGAACTTATTGTTGCAGAAATATGAACGTGTCATTCCCTATTTATGACATTTATCTTACAAATATATTACAAACAGCCTACCATACAGATTTATAATATGAGGCTTTGATAATCGTACATACACTATTGACAAGTAATAGTTGTCTAGACAATTATTTCCGAATGCACAGAAACACTCCTGGCCGTGCCGCCCTACTTTCTGCCCTTGCCCTAGCGCAAGTCGGTCGACTGGTGGACCTTGCTGCAGAGGTAGACGCATGGCCGGGATATGAAGTGCTGCGTGGGCCAGAGACAGGGCTCGTTCCGCTTCCGGCGCGTGCCGACGGTAGCGGTGAGCTATTTGTGCTCGCAGATCTGCTTACCACTCACATCAGCATCTGCGATCAAAACGGCTACACCGGCATAGGCTGGGTACTGGGCGACAACGCCGAACATGCGCTTTGGATTGCCCGCTGGGATGCCTTTTTGCAGGAGCCGCGTAGCGCTGAACGCTACGCGCTGCGGCTTTTGGCAACACTGGAGGAAGATCGCGAACAACGAAACCGCCAACGCGAGAGCGAACTGCAAACTACACAAGTAGAGTTTTTTACCTTGGGAAACCCAGGATGACTAGCCCTGGTCAGAATCAACAGGTTTTTCGTACCCTGCTTGCAGCGTTTAGCCGGCCTGGCATGGTACGAGCTTTCCCCCTAGGAATAACAGATTCTCTTCGCGGGGTGCTGGCTTGTTTGGTAGACGCGCGGAGCAGCGTCTATCTTTGGGGAGGCGGCGACGAAACGCTTCGGCAATGGCTACGCCAGCAAGGTATTCCATATCAACCTTCTCTGCCAGCAGAGTTTGTCGTTTGCAATTGGCGAGATTGGTCTTGGCAGGCGCTCGCTTCTTTGCCGATAGGTAGCGAGGAGGCGCCCGAGGAAGGCGCAACTCTCATCCTATGCAACGTGCCCAACGGACCCGGATCGGAGTATGTGTTGGAAGGACCTGGAGTACAGGGACGTCTGCGCAGTTCCCTACCCCTACCACCCGAATTTCTCGATGCCTGGCAAAAATTGCAGTCACAGTATCCGCGTGGGGTAGATGTATTGCTCGTACGCGCAGAAGAGTGCATCGCGCTCCCACGCAGCACCCATGTTGCAGCACCCATGTTGAGGCGGCTGCATGTCGTATGTAGCCAGTAAAGGTGGTGCGGCGGCCATCGATCAGGCCCATCGTCTCGTCGCTCATGCGCTGCAAAGACAAGAGCAGGAAACCGCCAGCATCGAGAGCGCCCTGCGCCAACAAAGCCGTGCTGTCGACCGCATCATGGCCGAAGCCGCCCTCTACGCGCCCTATTTAGCGGCAAAAGCTCTCTTACAGGCTCAGGGAGACATTCCGGAGGCCGTATTTTTGCTGCGCGCCCATCGAGTCACCCTGCCACAGCTCGCCACTGCCCTACCGGTAGCACGCTCCCAAAACCGCCCCTTGCGTCGCATTTCCGCGGTATTCAAAGACCTTCCGGGCGGACAGCGTCTGGGGGCAACCTACGATTACTCCCATCGTCTCTTCGGCTATTTTGCCGACCAGGAAGCGCCCAAGGCGGGCGATGCCCTTGGTGAAACCTCTTCCCCTGCCCATACCAGCCCTGCCGACTTTTTGCTGCGGGAAGGCTTACTCGAAGAGAGCAGTTGCAACGATGAGCCAGATGTCCTGCCTGATTTGACCCGCGAACCTTTGCAGTTTCCTGCCGGACGTGCGTTACGCCTGCAAAGCTTGGCCCGTGCCGACGAGGGCTTTTTGCTTGGCCTCGCCTATTCCACCCAACGCGGCTATGGTCATAACCATCCTTTTCTTGGCGAGTTACGGCAAGGATTGACGCCGATTTATCTGCAACTCCCGGAACTGGAGGCGCCTATCGTCATCGGCGAAATCCATCTCACTGAGTGCCAGAGCCTGCATCAAAGCGCTGCGACCAACTCCTGCCTTACTCGCGGCTACGGCTTGCAGCTCGGGGATAACGAACGCAAGGCTATATCCATGGCCCTGGTAGACCGTGCCCTGCGCGCCGCCGAACTTAGCGAAAGCATCGACGCGCCTGCCCAAGATCAGGAGTTTGTGCTCAACCACGGCGACAATGTTGCCGCCATGGGTTTTGTGGAGCATCTAAAAATCCCCCACCACGTGGACTTTCAAAGCGAGTTACAGATCCTGCGCGAAGGCCGCCAAAGAGAGGGGGGCACGGACTGTGCAGACTGAATCTTTCGCATACTTGGATGAGGGAAGTAAGCGCGCTATCCGTCGCCGCCTGCTCAAAGCCATCGCCATCCCCGGGCATCAAATTCCTTTCCCAAGCCGTGAAATGCCCCTGCCCTACGGCTGGGGTACCGGCGGGCTACAAGTGACCGCTGCCATCCTCGGCAGTGACGATGTCCTTAAAGTCATCGATCAGGGGGCCGACGATACCACCAATGCGCTCTCCATCGGCCAATTTTTTGCCCGCACCGCCGGGGTACGGCGAAGCACCCGAACTACGGAGGCCAGCATCATTCAAACCCGGCACCGAATCCCTGAAACATCTTTGCGTGAAGGACAGATTATGGTTTATCAGGTGCCTATGCCGGAGCCGCTCTTCAAGCTCGAGCCTAGGCAGACTGAAACCCTGCGCCTCCACGCTTGGGGCGACTACAGCCTGATTTATCTCGCCCTTTTTGATCAAATTGCCCGCCGCGGGCGAACGAGCATTGCCTACGACTACCCCGTGCTCGTCCACGGCCGGTACTTGATGTCGCCCTCGCCCATTCCGGCCTTCGACTTGCCCAAACTCCATCAGAGCCCGGCTTTGCACCTGTTTGGGGCGGGACGAGAGCAACGCCTCTACGCCGTACCACCTTACACGCGGGTCGAGCCGGTACAGTTCTCCGACCGCCCTTTCCTACCGCAGACAAGAAAACAGCCTTGTGCCCTTTGTGGCAGTACCAGCTCTTACAAAGATGAAATCATCCTTGACGATGCCGGCACACGCCAGTTTTTGTGCTCCGACACGGATTACTGCAGCGAGAGGCGGCAAGGATGAGCCTAGTCGAGACACCCGCGCTGCAGGCACGGCAACTGCATTTTTCCTACGCTGGGCGTGCGGTCTTGCACGGCATCGATCTCGATCTCTATCCCGGCGAAGTCTTGGCCATAGTGGGTGAGAGCGGCTCTGGAAAATCGACGCTGCTGCGTCTGCTCTATGGCGCCTTGGCGCCAAATTCCGGCGAGATCGTAGCCGTTGATGAGCGCGGCCTTCAGCATTCCCTGCGAGAGCTCTCCCAGCAGACCCTGCGCGCGCTGCAGCGCAGTTCTTGGGCTTTGGTAACGCAAAATCCTCGCGACGCCTTACGCATGCAGCACAGCGCCGGCGCCAACATCATAGAGCGGCGTTTGGCACAAGGAGAACGCTCGTACGATCGACTGCGCGCCGAGGCGCAAGACTGGTTACGGCGAGTCGAAATCGACCCGGCGCGCATCGATGATACGCCAGAGCAGTTTTCCGGCGGCATGCAGCAACGTCTGCAACTCGCCCGTGTCTTGATTAGCCGGCCGCAGATTCTATTCCTCGACGAGCCGACCAGCGGTTTGGATTTGTCCGTACAGGCAGCCGTTTTGGATCTTATTCGCCGTCTGGTACAAAGCAGCCGTATGGCAGTTGCCCTCGTCACCCACGACTTGGGGGTGGCACGGCTCCTGGCGCAGCGCCTGCTTATTTTGCAGGATGGTCGAGTGGTGGAATCCGGCTTGGTCGATCAGGTGTTGGAAGATCCCCAGCAACCATATAGTCAACTCCTAGCATCGGCCGTCCTTCCCACATGAACCTTCTCGAAGTCGAAGGCGTGCGCAAAACCTTCACCCTACACCTGCGCGGGGGCGAACAACGAGTAGCCCTTGCCGCACCAGCCTTCCAATTGCAAGCGGGTGAATGCTTGGTACTCCGCGGTCCTTCTGGCGCCGGTAAGTCGACCCTGTTGCGCTGCATCTACGGCACCTACCGGGCCGATGGCGGTAGTATTCGCCTGCGTTACGCAGATACGATGACGGAAATCGTGGCCGCCGATCCGCGCCATATACTAGGCCTACGCCGCTGGCAGATGGCCTATGCCAGCCAATTCCTTCGCGTCATTCCCCGGGTGCCGAGTATCGATCTCGTTGCCGAAGCCGCCCTTGCGCAAGGGGTGGAGGCGAGCGCGGCACAAGAACGCGCGCGCGCCATCTTGCTGCGGCTACAGATTCCAATAAGCCTACACGCGCTACCACCCGCAAACTTTTCTGGTGGAGAGCAACAGCGGGTTAATCTGGCGCGTGCCCTGATCGGCAGCCATCCTCTATTGCTTCTCGACGAACCTACCGCTTCCCTCGATTCGGAAAACGCGGCCCTCGTGCTTGCCGAGATTCAACGTGCGAAACTTGCCGGGCGCGGCATCTTGGCGATTCTGCACGATCCGCAACAGATTGCGCGTGTTGCCGACCGCGAGATTTATCTTTCTCCAGGAGAAAAGCAAGCATGAGTATCCGTGGATTTCGTAACGCCCGTTTGGTTCTTCCCGATGCCGTCGTGCTCGGTTCGCTCTTGCTGACGGAGGACGGGAATATCGCCGCAATCGATGAGGGACCCAGTCAAAGCGCCGAGCTACTGGACTGCGAAGGTGATTTTTTGCTGCCGGGCCTGGTGGATCTGCACACCGACAATCTCGAGCGCCAAGTCCAACCGCGCACCCAGGCACGCTGGCCGTCGCGCTCTGCCTTCCTTGCCCACGATGCCCAATGCATTGCCGCCGGCATCACTACCGTTGCCGATGCCCTTTGCGTGGGCGACGCCGGCTTTGAAGCGCAACGCCTGCAGACCCTTCGCGATGCGCTGATCGATCAGCAGGCCTTGCAGGCCGCGGGTCTGCTGCGCGCCGAACACGTTCTCCACTTGCGCTGCGAATTGCCGGTGGCCAACCTTCCCGAATTGCTCGAGGAATGCCTGGCGGCCGGGCCAGTACAGATGCTGAGTCTGATGGACCACACGCCGGGCGTAGGCCAACATACCAACCTCGAAAAATTTCGCTCGGGCCGGCGGGCCGAGGGTCTGAGCGAGGAAGAACTGGAACAGCGCATTCAGGAATCCTTGGCGCGGCATCGAAGCTACAGCGCCCAGAATCGTGCCCACATTCTCGCTCGCATGCGCGACAGTGGCCTGCCCATTGCCAGTCACGACGACGTCACCCCCGAGGAAATCGAACGCAATGCGCGCGACGGTATCCGCATCAGCGAGTTTCCGGTCACCCTGGCGGCTGCCCAACATGCCCGCGCCCTGGGAATGGCGACGGTGGCCGGGGCGCCAAATCTCGTGCGCGGTGGCTCGCACTCGGGCAATGTGGCGGTTGCTGACTTGGTGCGTGCGGGCGCGGTCACCGCGCTGGCCTCCGACTACTATCCCAGCGCCCTGCTCGAGGCCGCATTTTTGCTTGCCGAGCAGGAGTTGTGCGACTTGCCCGTAGCCGTTGCCATGGTCAGTGCGCATCCCGCCCAGCTCCTCGCCTTGGCAGACCGCGGAAGTTTGCGCCCCGGCCTGCGCGGCGATCTGCTGCGAGTGCGCTACGCCGACAGCACGGTAACGCCGCGCGGCGTGTGGCGGCTGGGAGAGCGGGTCGGATGAGCGCTATTCGCGTTGCCCTCTACTACCTGCCAGCGGCGGAAGACCCCCTCTGGGCGCTGGGCTCCGCTTGGCTTGGCTGGGATAGTCGCCGCGCCGCATCCATCCCTCGCCCCTATCCTTCGGTACCGGCAAGGCGCGCAGCGGGCTATGGCTTGCATGCCACCATCAAGGCGCCCATGCCCCTTGCTACACCATCGGATAGGCTCCAGGAGGCAGCTCGCTCATTTCTGCACGGGCAATCGCCCTTTACCTTGCCGCCGCTGCAACTCAGCCTCGACGACGGCTTTCTCAGTCTGCGCCTTACCACAACAAGCCCCGCCTTACAGGCGCTGGCAGATGGCTGCGTGCGCGCGCTCGACCCCTTTCGGCGCCCCTACGAGCCGGCGGAACTGGCAGCACGGGATCGACCCGACTACAGCCCGCGCCAACGCCAACAATTGGCCGATTGGGGCTATCCCCATGTCTTTGCCGATTTTGTCTTCCACATGACCTTGAGTGACCGGCTACCACCAGAAAACACTTGGCTGCGGGAGGCCCAAGCCTACTTTGGCCCGAGTCTCGCCCTGCCGCGTCGCCTGGACTCCCTCGCGCTCTTGATACAAGAAGGTCCCGATCGCCCCTTTGTGTGCGCGGACGAAATCCCTTTGGGATCTGGTCGATGACGACGTCCTATCTGTGGGTTGCCGGACCTTCCGGGGCTGGCAAAGACACTCTCTTACGCCTGGCAGCGCAGCAATTGCAGGACGATACCCGCTTTCACTTCGTTACCCGTTTGGTGACGCGACCGCAAGGTGCCTGGAAGGAGAAATCCCTTACCGTGGAGACTCTCGCGGCCCTGGAACGTGCTGGAGAACTGGCCCTGCGCTGGCAGGCCCACGGTTGGGACTACGCACTGCCCTGGTTGGAGTTGCAAACGGCAGCGCGATTACAGGTTGCCAGTGTTTCGCGCCAAGTGTTGCCACAAGTCTACGCCGAGCTCGGGGGCGAAATCCTCCTCATCGATGCCGAGTTGGAAATACGTCGACAACGGCTGCTGGCCCGTGGCCGCGAAGCACCGGCCGCCGTTGCCGTCCGCCTCGAACGGCAAGTCCTACTGCCCGCTGCCCTTCCCTACCGCTGCATCCGCAACGACGGGGCATTGGCAGACGGAGTCCAGTCCTTGCTCGAGAGACTACAAACTCTGGTATCCTGAGCCATGGCCTCGCAACTGCACACGTTTCAGCCCGGCATCAGCATTTGGCGGCAGATTGCCGATGATCTTTTTGCCCGCATCGAGAACAAGGAATGGCGCAGCGGCGAGCGCCTGCCCGGCGAAATGCTGTTAGCCGACGAATATGGCGTCAATCGCCACACCATCCGACGCGCTCTGCAACATCTATGCGAACTGGGTGCTGCCGAAACCCGGCACGGTCTGGGTACTTTTGCGGCGCAGCCGCAATTCGACTACGAATTAGTGCAAAGGCCACGTTTTTCGGAGTGGGTGAAAAAGTATCGCAAGCCTGGACGCAATCAAATACTCGAGGCGCGGGTGCTGGCCCTGCAGGAGTTACCTGAGCTCGCGCGTATTCAGGCGTATCAGGTCTTTCCCGATCATCCCAAGGTCGCCATGGTAAAGACCCTGGGATTTGTGGGCGAGGAACCCATGTCGGTGGCTCGCCATCTCTTTTTTGGCGAACGGCTGCTACCGTTGGTGGAAGATTTACGTGCCGGACGCGGAATCACCGAATCCCTGCGGCTGCGCGGCGTGCAGGACTATACCCGCATGCGCTCCACCATACAGGCTGCACTGGCGCAAGCGCGAGAGCGAGAACTGCTTCGGCTGGAACGCGGCGAGACCCTCCTCGTTTGCGAGAATGTGAACATCGATAGCCAAGGTAGAGGTATCGAATTCTCGACGGTGCTCTACCCCGCCTCCCGGGTTCGTCTGGTGTACGAACCCGGCTGAGGCGCCAACTCAAACCCGCAAGGCGCCGGGTTTTTGATCCCAATCGAAGGCACCCAAGAGATCGTAGGCGTTGCGATCGCGCTCGGTGAGGGGGGCCAAGCCAAAGCGCGTCTCGATGAATTTGAGGATACTGGCGGTGCTCGCCAGGTGATGGTCGACCAAACCCGAGCGCGCCCAAGGACTGATCAGCAGCGCCGGGATGCGGGTACCAAAGCCGTAATCATCCACCACCTTGGGCGGCAAAGAATCCCAGAAACCACCGCCTTCATCGTAGGTAATGAAGATAGCAGTCTTTTCCCAGGCCGGCCCCTCGGCCACCGCACGTACCAAGCGCTCTACCCAGTCCATACCCACTGCCGGCGCCGAGTCGGCAGGGTGTTCATCGTGGGCGGCACTCGCCTTCAAAAAGGAAACCCCGGGCAAGCGACCTTGGCGGGCATCTTCCAAAAAGTCTCCGGCATCGCGCATATGCCCTGCGCGCACATACTCTGGCCAACGTGGGTAGTACTGAAAGGGATTGTGATGCGCCACATACAACTGGCTGGTATCGACTACCGCCGAACCATCGCCGGGACCAAAAGCGGTTTTCAGCGCCCAGGGTTTCACCTTGTTCCAATTTTCGTTGTACCAAGCCCAATCCACCTTGGCGGCACTGAGGCGATCGCCGATGTTATCGTAAGTCTGCGCCGCCGGCGGCGGGCTGATTTGTAGCACCTCGGCCGCACCGGCATTGGTCGGTCCCTGCACCGGCGGCAAATCGTTGACCATTACGCGGCGATGGTCGTAGGGCAAATCGAAGAAGGCATGCTGCAGCCCCGCTTCTTTTGGGTCGAAGGGTGCAACATGGGCAGCCGCCACCTGCGGATTCACGCAGGAGCGGCAGGCGGCCAAATAGAGGGCATTGCCGGTACTGCCGCCGCTCATCGCTTGATAAAAGTGGTCGAACAAAACGTATTCGTGGGCCACACGATGATAGAAAGGCAGATCGGCGGCTTCGTAGTGGCCAATCACCGGGCCGCTTGGACGCGCCAAGTCGAAGGCGATTTGAGCAGGACTCATCTTGCGGAATTCATCGCGGTGCAGATGCTGATGGGAGCTTCCCGCCAGTGCCACGAAGAGATCCATTTTGCCGTTATTGACCTCTGCCATCATGCGAAAAAAGCGATGCTTGGGATCCCAGCGCACATTGCCATTGGCGGGAATATAGGGGGCGAGATGGAACGGCCGATTGGGCAGGGATGCCTGGGTAAAGCTCGGAATTTCGGTGGGCAAGGGGAGATTGGCGTAGGGAATGCCCGCGGGATTTTTCTGCAGGTTAACAAAGCGCGAGTCGATTTGACCGTTTGCATTCAGGAGATTGACAACCTGCTGCCCGTTTTTGGGCTGAAAGGTTCCAAAATAGTGATCGAAGCTGCGATTCTCCTGAAAAATCACTACCACATGTTCGATGTTGTGGCGCAAGGCTTGGCTGGCACTGGCACCGGCGGCGCGCGCCACCCCGATCACATGCGGCGCGGCAACGGCAGCACCGGCACCTAGCCCCAACTGCTGCAAAAACGATCGACGACTCAGCTTGCTCATATTTCGCGCTCCCTACGGAAGGATATGGATATACTTGGCGCAATTGCCCTTGCGTCCGGCCATGAAGGCCTGCGGGCGAGGAAACTCCTGCAGGGCATTGGCGCGGACGGTAATCCACGCCTCGGTCAGGATCTTACCCTCACGGCCGTGCGCGGCATCCTTGCCGTTTTCGCAGCGCAACTCGAGCGACGATCCATCGGGCAGATGAAAAGCCTGGGTATACGCACGGATCAGGTCATTGCGATTGACCCATTGCCCGCGGTGATCGCGCACGTAGG
>JAWNZB010000128.1:0-4474 GCA_038447835.1 Candidatus Igneacidithiobacillus chanchocoensis
GCCCGTACCTGTAATTGCCTTACTGCCTCGCGACTGACACCCATCCGTTCGGCGACGGCTTCCAGGGTCATGGGCGCATCGCCATGCATGCCGTAGCGAAACACCATGACCTCCCGTTGCTTTTCGTTGAGTTCTGTCAGATGCCCGCGCAGCGCTTTGCAGATGGCGTCGCGGTCGTACTCGCTATCAGGACCAGCAATGTCGCCGACCACTTGTTCGATACGGCTTGGCCCGTTGGACATTTCTTCGTCGAGAGAGAAGACACGAATGTCGGCGAAATCTAGGGCGCGCATGGTACTCTCGCGTACCCCAAGGGCTTCGCGACGCTGCTCTCGGCGCACATCCGTGCTGCTGTCTTCTTCCTCTCCGCGCTGCATATAAGCGTGCAGGGACTTGGCAAGATAGTCAGGCAGGCGTATGAAGCGGGAGCGGATGAGCGCCCGTTGCATGGCCTCGCGAATCCACCAGGTCGCGTAGCTGGAAAAGCGTGTCCCGAGCCCTTCCCGAAATCGGTCGGCGGCTCGCAACAGACCCATATATCCCTCTTGAAGGAGATCTTCCTGACTCAGTCCTTTGTTGCGATAACCGCGGGCGACCGCCCTCACCAAGGGCATGTGGGCAGAGATGAGGGTGGCGCGAGCGCATTCGTCGCCCTGGCGCAGGCGATGGATGAGTTGCAGTTCCTGCTTCTGGCTGAGAAACGGTCCACTGTTTTCGTCGTCTATAAAATCATCAAGAGGTGGTGGATCAATGGCAGGACCCATATCAGGAATGTCTGAATCCATTAATTCTCTAGCTTCAGTATACATTTTGGCCTCTTGCTTTGATTACAAAGCGTTGCAACATTGTAATCTAATAATATAATTTAACAGGGATTTCCGTGTTCCTGTATTAGGATTCTTTTTGATCTGCCTGTCAAGGGTCTGCAACTGTTGTTTTGCGGTTTTAGCAACAGCGTTGCCGCCATCGCGAAAAATAATGCACTTAGCTGCGGTGTATTCACGGGTTGCCAGGGGTTTTTTGACTATGCCCCTTGATCTGCCTATAATCTCGCCCTTTCTCGTCACCCTTATCCAAAGAGGTCGGAATTCTTCTATGCCAACTGTTCGCGTCAAAGAAAATGAGCCCTTCGAAGTTGCGCTGCGGCGTTTTAAACGTTCCTGTGAAAAGGCGGGTGTCCTTACCGAAGTGCGGCGTCGTGAGTTCTACGAAAAGCCCACGGAAGAGCGCAAGCGCAAGGCCGCTGCTGCCCGCAAACGTTCGTTGAAGCGTATGCGTCGCCAGTCCATGCGTCTGGTCCGGCTCTACTGATGACACTCCGCGAGCGCATCCAGGAAGATATGAAGTCGGCCATGCGCGCCCGGGAAGCCGAGCGTCTGGTGACCATTCGTATGCTCCTGGCGGCGATCAAGCAGCGCGAAATTGATGAGCGCCGCGAGCTTGACGATACTGAAGCGTTGAGCATTGTGGATAAGCTGATCAAGCAGCGCAAGGATTCTGCCAGTCAATTTGTTGCCGGTGGTCGTCCGGATCTTGCGGAAAAGGAAGAGTCAGAAATCGTTTTTCTCGCGGTCTATCTGCCGGAGGCCTTGTCACCTGCAGAGATTGATGGGCTGATTGCTGAGGTGATGACGGCCGTAGCGGCCAGCGGTCCCAAAGATATGGGTAAGGTGCTTACCGCCTTGCGCCCGCAGATGCAGGGACGTGCGGACATGGCCGTGGTGGCGGAAAAAGTGAAGGCCCGCCTTAGCAGTTGATGGACGAGGGTGTGGCTGCGGCCGGGGTTGCCTCCTGGCAGCACAGCTTCTGGCGGGCACTGGATGCCGGTGATGTGCAGAGCGCGTGGTCACAGCATTGTGGCCACATCTATGGCCGCAGACATGTTGCGGCGACCGCACCGTGGGTGACACTCGCGGAAATTCATGATCGTCTGAACTGGTCGCAGTGGTTGTCACAGCGTATTGCCGCCGGTTTTCCTCTCCCTGTTTCTGATCTCCCCGATGTAAATACCTTGCTGGATCTGGCAAGGCGCCCTGGTGCTGTGCTCAGCGGGCGAGATTTGCGCGCGGTGCTCAACGTGCTGACGGCACAGAAAGACTACGCCGCGGCTTTGCGTCAGACCGTGGATGCGCTGACCGGACTGGCGGCTGAGCTTGATCCTCCGGTGGCTTTGTCGCGCAGCCTCAACATGGCGTTGGATGATGAGGGTGAACTCCTAGATACGGCGAGCGCTGATCTCGCGCGCCTGCGTCAGCGCCTGCGGGCCAGCCGCGGCGAATTGCAGCGTTTCTTGCAGAGCGTTCTGCGCAATCCTGACTGGCAGGAATACTGGCAGGATCAGGTCATCGTGCAGCGTAATGAGCGTTACGTATTGCCCCTCAAAGCCAGCCACAAGGGGCGTATCAAGGCGATCATTCATGACCGCTCGGCCAGTGGTGAAACCCTTTTTGTAGAACCACTGGCTGCTGTCGATCTGAATAATCAGTTGGTTCAGGACCGACGTGCTGAGCTTCAGGAGCAGGAACGTATTCTCAGCGTCCTGAGTGCGGCTGTTGGGGAAGAGGTGCCGGGCATCGTCGCGGCCTTGCGGCATATGGGCCGCCTGGACGCGGTACGGGCAGGGCTGGAACTGGGTGATGCCTATGGCGGGATTTTGCCCAAGGTGGGCGTTGCAGCGGCGTTTGATCTGCAGGCCCTGCGCCATCCGCTACTCTGCCTGCGTCATCCGGGGCAGGTCGTGGGTAACGCGGTACATCTCGGGGCGGACGCGCACCAACTGGTGATTACCGGCCCCAATACCGGTGGTAAGACGGCAACCCTGAAAGCGGTGGGGCTCAATCATCTGATGGCGTATATGGGGTTGCCGGTGACGGCGGAAGGCACTCTGGGTTATTTCCGAAAGTGCTTTGCGGTCATTGGTGATGCCCAGGATATTCACACGGATCTTTCTACCTTTTCGGCGCAGGTGCAGCGTCTGCGGGAAGTGCTGGAGCATGCCGATGCCCACAGTCTCGTGCTCCTTGATGAATTGGGCAACGGCACCGATCCACGGGAGGGGGGCGCACTGGCCCAGGCGGTGGCAGAGGCCTTGCTGGCGGCCAAATCCTGCACGCTGCTCACCAGCCATCTGGAAGTGATGAAACGCTATGCCCTGAGCCATGAAGGTGTGGCGCTGGCGGGAATGGGTTTCGATGCAGAGCGTCTGGCACCCACCTATCGCCTGCAGTGGGGTGTGGGTGGTGCCAGTCATGGTCTGGCCATCGCTCGGCGGGTGGGGATGCCAGCGCCGCTGATGGCCCGCGCCGAGGCGCTCTATGCCGATGACCGTGAGGACTGGGAGCGTTGGGAAGCGCAGCGGGAGGGCCTGTTACGGGCCGCACAGCAGGCCATGGATGAGGCCGCGTTGGCACGCGACGAAGCCGCAAAGTCTGCCCGGCACCTGGAGCGCGAGCTGGAAGCGGCGCGACAAGAGCGCGATAAAGCGGCTTCTGTAGCGCGCGCGGAATGGGAAAATATTCTGACGGCGGCGCGCCAGCAGGTGCGGCAAACCATCGCGGCGCTCAAGTCAGGACGGGATACGCAGGCCGCATCGGCGGCACTGCAGCGTCTGGAAGCCCCTTTTCGGTCGAAAGAGCAGCGTGCGGATAGTCTGCCTGCCGTGGGGGCTAAGGGCCTGTTTTTGCCGCTCCGGCAAGTGACCCAAGTGTTGCGCGTGGATCCGGTCCAGCAAAGAGTGCAGATTCAATTGCGGGGCAAACAGCTTTGGGTGCCTGCCGCACAATTCGCTGTGGATGCGGCGCTGCAGGTCCCCAAAGAAAAAGGCAGCACGCAGTATGCAGCCCCGGAAGATCATCCCTGGCGCCTGGATTTGCGCGGACAGCTTCGGGAAGACGCTTTGGCGGCCTTATGCCGTCATGTGGATGGTGCCGTGGCCGCCGGTCGCCAGCAGGTCGAGATTCTGCACGGTAAGGGTAATGGCGTGCTTGCGGAAATGGTGCGCGAGTTTGCCGGGCAGGACCCCAGGGTCAGCCAATGGCGCATGGCGCGACCAGAGCATGGTGGTGGCGGCGTCAGCGAGTTGGAGTTACGCTGACGGATGGCCACCTTCTCTCCCGCATTTATCGATGCCGTACTAGAGCACAGCGATCTGGTGCGCCTTATCGACAGTCGCGTACCGCTGAAGAAAAAGGGGAAGGATTTCTGGGCCTGCTGTCCGTTTCATCAGGAAAAAAGCCCCTCGTTTTCTGTCAGCGCGGATAAGCAGATCTATTACTGTTTTGGCTGCCACACGCATGGGAATGCCATCGGATTTTTGATGGCCCATGATCGGCTATCTTTTCCTGAAGCAGTGAAAACACTTGCCGAAGAAGCGGGCATTGCGCTGCCAGAAGATAGCCCCACTGGAGAACAGGAAGACCTGCGGCCGCTGCGTGCCATCCTCGAAAAAGCTGTCGCCCTTTACCAGTCCATGTTC
>JAWNZB010000026.1:0-23272 GCA_038447835.1 Candidatus Igneacidithiobacillus chanchocoensis
GATCTGCCCAAAATGCACATTGAAGCCATGGGCGAAGACGAGGGCTGCGCCCTGCTTGATATTCGGGAGGATTTCCTCGCGATAGAGGGCGGCCTGGCCCTCATCCGGGGTGAGGATCATGACCAGATCTGCCTCGGCCACCGCCTGCGCCACAGTCTTGGTCTCCAGCCCGGCGTTCTTGGCCTTGTCCCAGGAAGGCGAGCCCTGGCGCAGCCCCACCACCACCTGTACCCCAGAATCTTTCAGATTGAGGGCGTGGGCATGACCCTGGGAACCGTAGCCGAGAATGGCGACCTTTTTCTTTTGAATGAGGGAGAGGTCGGCGTCGTTGTCGTAATAAACTTTCATGAAATCCTCAAAAAGACGGGTGAAAAAATCAGATGCTCTTGGCGCCGCGACTGATGGCACTCGCGCCGCTGCGCACCACTTCAATAACCATACCCGGATCAAGGGCATGGAGGAAGGCGTCGAGCTTTTCTCCGGTACCGGTGAGCTCGATAGTATAGCTACGATCGGTTACATCGATGATCCGCCCCCGGAAAATATCCGAGAGGCGCTTCACTTCTTCCCGATCTGGCCCCACCGCATGCACCTTGATGAGCATCAGTTCACGCTCGATGTGCGGCCCCTCGCTCAGGTCGTGGACGCGGATCACCTCGACCAGTTTGTTCAATTGCTTGAGCACCTGCTCCATGATGTCTTCGGAGCCCTGGGTGAGGATGGTCATGCGCGAGACCGTTGCCTCGTGGGTAGGCGCAACGGTCATCGCCTCGATGTTGTAGCCACGCGCCGAGAAGAGACCGGCCACTCGCGACAGGGCGCCCGCCTCATTTTCCAGCAAAACCGAAATGATATGTCGGCGCATTGGGTCAGACCAGAATCATGTCGGAAAGCGCGGCTCCCGCGGGCACCATGGGATAGACATTTTCTGTGCGATCGACGAGAAAGTCCATGAATACCATGCGATCTTTGAGACGCAGGGCCTCGCGAATCACCGGTTCGACATCGCTAGGCTGCTTTGCCTGCAGCCCAACATGCCCATAGGCCTCCGCCAGCTTCACGAAATCCGGCAGGGCGTCCATGTAGCTCATGGCATAACGTTCTTCGTAAAAGAACTCCTGCCACTGCCGCACCATACCCAAATAGCCATTGTTGAGACAGGCCACCTTGATGGGCAGTTTGTACTGCTGGCAGGTGGAGAGTTCCTGAATATTCATCTGGATACTGCCCTCGCCAGTGACGCACAGCACGGTGCGGTCGGGCTCCGCCATCTGTGCGCCCATGGCAGCTGGCAGGCCAAAGCCCATAGTGCCCAAGCCGCCGCTGTTGATCCAACGACGCGGGCGATCGAAGCCGTAAAATTGCGCTGCCCACATCTGGTGCTGGCCGACATCGGAAGTCACAATCGCGTCGCCACCGGTAAGCTCAAAGAGCTTCTGGATGACGAATTGCGGTTTGATGATGGCGTCTCCCTGCTCGTAGTGGAGACAATTACGCGCTCGCCACTCCTCGATCTGCGCCCACCAGCGCTGTAGGCGCGCAGGATCGCAGCGGGTCTCCATCTCCACCGCCAGCTCATTCATTTCCTGCAGCACCGAGCGCAGATCGCCGACCACGGGAATGTCGACCTTCACATTCTTCGAGATCGATGCGGGATCGACATCGACATGAATGATCTTGGCATGGGGCGCAAAATGGCTGAGGTTGCCGGTTACCCGGTCATCAAAGCGCGCGCCCAGGGCAACCAGCACGTCGCAATGCTGCACCGCCATATTCGCTTCGTAGGTGCCATGCATACCCAGCATGCCGAGAAACTGGCGATCCGATGCCGGATAGGCGCCCAGCCCCATCAGCGTTTGGGTGATAGGGGCGCCGAAATGGCGCACCAGCCGGGTGAGTTCGGTAGCGCTGTCGGAGAGGATGACGCCACCGCCGGTATAGAAGAGCGGCCGCTCACTCGCGGCAATGAGCTGCAGGGCCTTGCGCAACTGGCCGGAGTGCCCTTTGACCGTCGGCTTGTAGGAGCGCAGCTGGACCTTGTCCGGATAGTCATAGACGCAACGTTTGGCGGTCACATCCTTGGGGATATCGATGAGCACCGGGCCCGGCCGCCCCGAAGCTGCCAGGTAAAACGCGGTCTTGATGGTCTGGGCAAGCTCGTTCACATCGCGCACCAAAAAATTGTGCTTGGTGCAGGGGCGAGTAATGCCGACGGTATCCACTTCCTGGAAGGCATCATTGCCGATCAGGGCCACGGGTACTTGGCCAGTAATCACTACCAGAGGAATGGAGTCCATGTAGGCCGTGGCAATACCGGTAACCGCATTGGTCGCACCCGGACCGCTGGTGACCAAAGCGACCCCGACCTTACCGGTAGCGCGAGAATACGCATCAGCGGCATGCACTGCCGCCTGTTCATGGCGCACCAAGACATGCTGCACAGCATCCTGCTTGTCGAGTTCGTCGTAGATATACAATACGGCGCCGCCGGGATACCCGAAGATCGTCTCGACGCCTTCATCGCGAAGGGCACGGACAACAATCTCGGCACCGGTCATCTCTTCCGCGAGGGCCGTTTGACCGCTTCGCTCGCGAGCCTGATTAGGGGCAGACATGATCATCACTCCTCAGAAGAATCCTGTATCGTGCCCAACGCTATGCAGTTTTGACGACAGCGTCAAATAAAAATGCCTTGGCGAAACCGTGCCTTCCTCTATGCCCCCCGATGCAAGCGCTCGAGATAGCCGCGTGCCTGCGCCACCAGCCCCTCGGGCAGGCCAGACTTCTCGGCAATGAGTAGGCCAAGGGACTGGCCGGCCACCCCCACCTGCAGCTCGTAGGTTGGTTCCAGCCGCTCGTGATCAAAGCGCATCGAGGCATTTTGCAGGGAGGGATGCTCGGCAGCAAAGGCCTTGATGGGAGTCAGATGGGTGGTAACCATGCCGCGGGCACCGCGCCGCGCCAGCTCATCGAGGACCGCCATCGCCATCGCCGCTCCCTCTTCAGGATCGGTACCCGTACCCAGTTCGTCGAGGAGCACCAGGGTACGCTGATCGGCCTCGGCAAGGAGTTTTTTCAGCATACTGATATGCCCGGAAAAGGTAGAAAGGGCAAAGGCCATGCTCTGCGGATCACCCATATCCACAAAAATCTTGGCAAAGCGCCCGACCACCGCGCGGCCACTGACCGGCACATGCAGGCCGCACTGTGCCATCACTGTCAACAGACCAACGGTCTTTAAAGACACACTTTTGCCGCCAGTATTGGGTCCAGTGACCACCAAAATGGGATGTTCGGCATCGATGCGCACACTTAGCGGCTTGGGTTGCGGTCCACGATGATCGACATGGGCCAACCACAGCTGTGGATGCACTGCTCCCTCCAGCTGCAAGACGGCATCGTCCACCAACTCCGCTGCCTGCGCCTGCAAATGGATGGAGAGCTGCGCCCCGGCGAGGGCAAGATCGAGCCAGGTAAGAGCATCCACCAGCTTATTGAGGGCCGGTAACTGCTCGCGTATCTCGCCGGTGAGACTACGCAAAATGCTTTGGTTCTCTTGCTCGATGCTGCCAAAGATCTTTTCCAAGCGGTTGTTGCAGGCGACCAGATCCATGGGCTCGATGACCGTACCGTGCCCCCCCGGACCACTGCCCCGGCGCACGCCGCGAATCTCTTCGCGCGAGCCGTCGGGCAGATGCACCGATAGGCGCTGCCCCGCCCAATGCGCCTTGCCGGCTCCGCGCAGGTGCGGCTGCAATTGCCGTTGCGCCACCTCGCGTTCCTGTTTGAGCTCCTCATACAAGATGCGCAGGGTGGTGTTGCCATCCTCGCGCACCGATCCATTGGGCAAGAGCACGGCGTCGATGGCATCGATGAGCGGGCTGCAGGCGTCCAAGACTTCCGCTCCCAGAGGCAGCAACTGCGGCCGCGCCTCAACATAGGGGCGCAGCTCCCGCCCCACGCGGAGAATGCGGTGAAGATTACGCAGGGCTTGACCGGAGAGGGCGGAGCCGGGCGCTGCCGCCTGGCGTAAGGCTGGCCGAGGATCGGGCAATTCTGGCAGGACGGGGCCGGTGCCCGCCTCGAGACCAAAGCGCGCCGCAGTGATCGACTCCTGCAACTGGCGGGCAGCAGCAATGGAGGGTGCGGGAGCGAGATTGCGCGCTGCGTCGGCACCCATCGGGGTGGCCGAGAGCTTTTCCAATAGCCGGCGAATGCCCTCAAAATCCAGCAGCTTCCACTCTCCCTCCATCACCCACCTCGCTCGTCAGAAAACAGACCATGCCACCAGCGCAGCCGCCCCTCGGGAATCACCGGCGGACCCGCCACCGGCTCCGGTGGCATGCGCGAAAGAATCCAGCCCGGCGGCACCTGTTTGCCACTACTGCCGCAGGAGGCGCCGAGGTTATTGGGATCGTAGATCTTCAGCAGACACGGCGCATCGCGGTCATCGACATACACAATGCCCAGGTACCGCTCGCGATGGTCGTGATGCAAGAGAATATCGATTTCCGCCAGCACTCGCCGAAAACTCTCGGCCGCTAGCGCCGACGTTGGCGGCTCCCGCCCCACAAAATAGACGTACCACTCATCGTCCCGGGCTTGTTCGAGCAAGCGAGCAACCAAGCTGTCCCACTGTTGCCAGTCGCGAATGGCCCAGAGCATACCCCCGTACACTTGCGCAAATTCACTCATGTTCTGCAACCTCGCCTAAGAAATCGATGATGATCCGTCGCGCCTGCGCTCGTTGTCGATGTTCGAGCAGAAAAATACCCTGCCAGGCACCCAGTTGTAAGCGCCCCTGCCCTACCGGCACTTGCAGGCTCTGAGTTCCGAGTAGGGAGCGGATGTGGGCAGACATATCGTCAGGCCCCTCGTTGCGATGGCGGTAGGCGGGATCGTCGTCGGGCACCAGTTTGGCCAAAAAATCGAGCAGGTCCGCCTGCACATCGGGATCGGCATTTTCCTGCAGGGCGAGGCTCGCAGAAGTGTGAGGCAGAAAAAGTAAAAGCCAGCCATCACGAGCGCCAATCTTCCCAAGCCAACTCTGCAATTGCGTGGTCAGCTCATAAAATTGACGCCCACAGGTGGACAGGGTTAATTCGTGCTTGTGTATCTTCATTTGCCTCGCCGGGCCCGAAAAAAATCTTGCAAGAGGGCAGCGGATTCTGCTGCCAATACGCCGCCTTCCCATTGGAGGTGATGGTTTGCCGGGGCATTTTCGGGAAGCTGCAGGTGGCTCTCGATCACTCCAGCCTTGGCATCCGCAGTTCCATAAACCACCCGCGCCAGCCGCGCCTGGACGATGGCACCAAAACACATGGCGCAAGGTTCGAGGGTAACGTAGAGGGTACAGCCAGCGAGGCGGTAATTGTTGCGTTCCTGCGCGCCAAGCCGCAGGGCAAGAATCTCGGCATGGGCGGTTGGATCGCAGGTGTGGATGGGCGCATTGTGCGCCCGCGCAATCGGCTCCCCCTCCGGGCTCACGAGCACCGCGCCAACGGGCACCTCGCCCAAACTCGCCGCTCGGCGAGCCAACACCAACGCCGTGTCCATCCATTGGAGGTCGACGGCGCGGTCGGCTCTGGCCGTGGGAGAAATCGCTTCCATGAGTGCAGTCTAGCGATTTTCCTGGCGGCCACCAAGAATGAGCAAGTGCTCTGACTGCAAGAGCGCGCCTTGACAGTTGGGGGAATGCTGCTAATTTCTCGAGCAATCAGGATGGGAGACAGCGGTGAAGAAATTGCCTGCAATGTTCCGCCCACCGTTAATCGGACTGGATGCCAGTGCCGAGGCGGTGCGGATGGTCGAACTTTCCGGCGGACGCGGACAGATTATCGTCTCTCGGGCCGATGCGGAGCCATGCGCAAAAGCCGACGCTGCCACAAATTCGGCCAATTCTGCCGATAACATTGGCGATGCGCTGCAACGACTACTGCATCGTTCGCGTGGTCGTAGTAAATCCGTCGCAACGGCCCTTTCCGTGGGCAATGTCATTGTCAAAGTAATTTCCCTCCCGGCGGGAATGCATGAAGATGCCATTGAAGAACAGATTCGTTTTGAGGGGCAGCAGTACATTCCCTACCCCATGGACCAGGTAAACTTCGATTTTTCCCCCCTGGGGCCGGACAAGGACCGCAGCGGTTATCAGCAGGTTCTGCTAGTCGCCAGCAAAAAGGAAATCATCGAGGACCGCCTCGCTATTATCGAAAGTGCGGGATTGAAGGCTAAATTACTCGAGGTACGACAATTTTCGCTCTGGAATCTCTATAGTCATTTGCAACCACAACTCACCGAAGCGCGGACAACCATCGTCCTGATCGAAATTCGCTCAGAGAGCACCGAAATCTACGTCTTCGAGAATGGATTACCCATCTACTCGCGCGAACACCATTTCGGTATCGCCCGTTTGATTGAGCGTATCGCTCGCCATTTTGGACTCAGCCCCGAAGATGCCTTACGCATGCAGCGCTTTGGTGGCTTACCGCAGAGCTATCACGATGAGGTTTTGCAGCCCTATGTTCGGGAGTTGGGTAGCGAACTGTTACGCGCTCTGGATTTTTTCCAAGCCAGCATGCCCGATATCAGCATGCAGCGGGTGGTGCTTTTTGGCAGCGGCGCCAACCTACCGGGCATTGCCGACCAACTGCAAGGCATGCTAGTGGAAAATCCCGATCCCTTCCGCGATATGACCTTGGCTAATGGTGTCAACGAGCGCTTTCTGCGCCAGGAGCGCTCCTCGATGGCAGTTGCTTGTGGCTTGGCTCTACGGAGATTCGTGGCATGATTACCATCAATCTCCTGCCCTACCGCGAAGCCAAACGCAACCAGGGTCAGCAGCTTTTTCTCGCCGGTTTACTCCTGTTTTTTGTTGCCGTTGGTATCGCCTACTACGCCATCTATCAGGTCTTTGCCAACCGGGTCAGCAACGAGCAAGCGAAGGTCCAATACTTGCAGAGTGTCTCGCAGCAGCTCGATGCCAAAATTGCGTCGATTGCGGATCTGCGCAAGAAGCGTGATGCTTTGCTCGCCCGCGAAAACATTATTACCACTCTGCAGGATCAGCGCGACCTCACGGTGCGCATTTTCAATAGCCTTGCGGCGGTTACCCCAAGCGGTGTCTTTCTGACCAGCCTGCAGCAGACTGGTAACAACATCACCCTCTCAGGCTACGCTCAGGGCAATGATCAGGTCGCCGATTTCATGCGCCATATCGAGCAGACTACCATCTTTGAAAAGCCGACCCTCGACATCATCAGTAAAACACAGCTGGCGGGACAAAATGTCGATCAGTTCACGCTGCAGATGCAAATTAAGCAGAAGAAAGTCACTACTGAGGCAAAGAAATGACTTGGGATGAGATCAAAAATCTCCAGTTTGGAGACATCTTACAGTGGCCAATCAAAACCAAGTTGATCGCCGCCTTGGTCTTGGTCGTTCTCATTGGCGCCGGTGTTTGGTTTTTCTTTATCTCGCCCGAAAATGAAAAATACGAAGCATTACATAGCCAAATTACTGATCTCAAGGAGCAGGTTCGCAACAAGCAGTTGTTGGCAGCCAACCTCCCCGCCTATCAGGCACAAATTCAGGAGATGAATCATCGTTTCTTGAGCTTCTTGCAACAGTTACCGGATCGCTCACAGATTCCCTCCTTGCTCGATAACGTCACCCTGGCTGGTCGCAGCCGCGGCTTGGATTTTGATCTGTTTCAGCCCCTGCCCGAAGTAGACAAGAGCTTCTATGCAGAGATCCCTGTCAAAATAAGTGTGATTGGCACCTACGACGACCTTGGTCGCTTCGCTGCCGCGGTGGCCGCTATGCCACGCATCGTCACCCTTGGCGACATCACTCTTAAGCCCGTAGCCGAGGCCCCAAATACTAGCATTGGACATGCCCTCAAGCAGCAGCGTTTACAGATGTCCTGCGTGGTTACCACCTATCGTTACCTTGCCGACAGCAAAACCGGAAACGCCAAATGAAAGGTCCTCGGCAGCTCTTCCCGTCGCTTCCCCTGGCTGCTCTGCTCCTGCTGAGCTTGAGCGGGTGCTCCCGACATGACGATTTGGCATCCCTGCATGCCTTTGTTGACGAAGCGCCGACGCTGCATCCCAAAATCCAGCCGCTGCCGGCCATTCCCCACTATAGCGCCAGCCCCTACGACAACCCCTCGCAGCGCGATCCCTTCGCCAGCTTTTCGCAGATTGCTTTATGGCAACAAGCGGCCAACGCCAGCCACGATCCCCTCCCGGTCACTAAAGGTCCGCTGCAGCCCTTGCAAAAGTACGCCCTAGGAAGCATTACCCTGAGCGGAATCATGCAGGCGGATGGTCGCTATTGGGGCGTCTTCCTGACTCCCGAGGGTAAAGTGTATCGTGCCGGAGTGGGCGATCCGATTGGTGATAAATCGGGCAAGATCATTGCGATTGATGCCGAGAAGCATAGCGTTACCGTTATGCAATACGTACCCAATGCCTTCGGTGGCTACGTTAAGCAGAATACGACCATGCAGTTCCACACCAATGACCAAAATTGAAGCTCACACTAGCAGGATGATGCTCATGCGCACCGACTTCCCGATCCGCCCGTCTCGCGCTGCTGCCGAAACGACCCCGCGGCGCTCAACGCGCTTGCTACGCTTCGGAATTGGCGTTTTTGGCCTTCTTGGCGCCCCCGTCATCTACGCTCAAAGTCTGATCAGCAGCGTGCAGGTCGTCGGTCAGGGCGACGCGACGGCACTGCAGATTCGTAGCGATACACGCCCCAATTATGACGTCAATATTCTCAACCATGGCTATCGGGTACGGATTCGCTTCGACGACGCCCATTTTCTCCCCAGCGCCGAGAACGTTGTCGGCAGCGGCAACATCGAGAGTGTTCTGACCGAAAACGTGGGGCACGATGCCGAAATCGATCTCCTGCTTTCCAAACCGCAGGCGGTCATGGTCCAACCTGCCCCGCACGGATATCACATCCAACTCGCGGCGCTGAAAAAACCTGCTGCGGCGCCCGCGGAGCAGCCAGCAGCCACAAGTCAGGCCCCGGCTGCCAGCGAATTGACTGTTGATCAAAGCCCGGCAGTTGAGGCAAACAGCGATGCCGAAGCTGCCTCTCCCGCGCCGGCAACCAGCACCAGCGCCACCCGCATCGAGGATCTTACCTTTCGTCGCGAGAAAGATGGCGCCGGCATGCTGCGCCTGTCTACGTCGGGTCTGCAGCCGCACATGAATATTACCCGCGAGCCGGGGCGATTGATCGTTACCCTACACGATACTCAGGTGCCGAGCAGTCTGGTGCATCGTTTCGGCACCGATCAGTTTGGTACTCCGGTGCAGTATGTCGACGTCTACCCTCTCGGCGGAGATACCCGTCTGATTTTTTATGTCCAGGATCCCTTCGCCTATTCCGCCTATCAGCTGAACGGGCAGACCCTGATTGCCGTGCGGGAACAAGAGGCAACGACTGCTAGCAATCCCATGGACAGCAAGCGGCTGAGCATGGATTTCCAAAACATCAGCGTGCGCGATGCCCTGCAGGTGATTGCCGACTTCACCCATCAGAACATCGTCGTCTCTAACAGCGTCAATGGGAGCCTGTCCATTCGCCTGAAAAATGAGCCCTGGCAGGAAGCCCTCAAGGTCATCCTCGAGTCTCAGGGCTTGGGTATCAAGCACATTGGCAATATTCTTTGGGTCGCGCCTGCCGGGCAAATTACTAGCCAGGAAGAGGCGGAACTGAAAGCTGCAGCAACCAAGCGCAAACTCGAACCCTTGGTCACCGAGATGATTCCCCTAAAATACGCTCGCGCCACAGAAATTGCCGAATTGCTGCGTGGTTTTTCGGAAAAAATCAACGGGAAGGAGGAAGGACTGGATAGTCAGCAGAGCCAAAGCCTGGCCTCGGCGCTGGGCATCCCGAGCTCCAGTCTCATTGGCAACTCTTTGCTCGGGCCGCGTGGCTCGGTCGCCGTTGTCACCCGTACCAATAGCCTCCTCGTGCGCGATACGCCGCAGGATATCGATAACATCAAAAAACTGATCGCCAAAATCGATCGACCCGTGCCGCAGGTGCTGATCGAGGCGCGCATCGTCCAAATCACCACCAATGCCGCGCAATCCCTGGGCATTCAGTGGGGCGGTAGCTATACCTCCGGTGGGGGCGGCGGCATCATCAATCTTTCCGGCACGGGGGCGTCGGGTAGCACCAGTTCCCAGGGCGGCAACTTCCCCATTGGCGGCTCGGGCAGCAGTACTTCTACGGGTAGCACCGGTGTCGGCGTACCGGCCTTGGTCAACCTGCCGGCCTATGCGCCCAGTGGCAGCCCTCTTACCGGCCTTAACCCGGCCTCCCTCGGTTTCGCCCTGGGCAATTTTTCGGGCAGTCGTATTCTCAATTTACAGCTGCAGGCACTGCAGGCCGCCAACAAGGCGAAGATCATCTCGAGCCCCAAGGTGCTAACGGAAGACAACGAAACCGCCACCATCGCGCAGGGTACGGAAATTCCCTACCAGCAGGCATCCAGCAGTGGTGCAACAGCGGTGTCCTTCAAAAAAGCGGAGCTTAGCCTGAAAGTCACCCCGCATATTGCCCCTAATGGCAAAGTCACTATGGACGTAGAAGCAACCAATAATCAGCCCAACTACGCCCAGGTAACCGCTGGTGGCGTGCCGATCAATACCCAAGAGGTAAAGACTAAGCTACTTGTCAATAATGGACAGACGGTCGTCATCGGCGGCATCTATACCGAAACCAACAGTACCAGCCAATCGGGAATACCCTTGTTGAAGGACATCCCGCTGCTGGGCTGGCTGTTCAAAGCGAAAGAGTTTAATACTGCCCAAACTGAACTTTTGGTATTCATTACCCCGAAGGTGGTGGGCGGAGCAAACATAGGGGCGGACGCTGGCTAGGATCATCCTCATCGGTCCCATGGGATCGGGAAAAAGCACCATCGGCCGCCTTCTGGCGGCCCGTTTGCGTTGGCAATTTGTCGATTCCGATGCGCGCATCGTCGCGGCAACCGGGGTCGACATCCCTACCATCTTTGCCATCGAGGGCGAGGCCGGCTTCCGCGAGCGCGAACATCGCGTACTGAGCGATATTGCAGAAGAGCCTGAGGATATCGTTCTTGCGACCGGCGGCGGTGCCATTCTCGATCCGCGCAATCGACGCCTGCTGCGGCAGATGGGCGAGGTGATCTATCTTGAGGTCAGTATCACGGAACAGCGGCGACGTCTGCGTCACGATCGCCAGCGCCCGTTACTGCAAGTGGAGGACCTGCGCCAACGCCTGGAAGATCTGGCGGCCGAGCGCACGCCGCTGTACAAAGAAACGGCGCATTGGCGAGTGCGTGGCGATAACCTGCGCTCAGATCAGGTACTCCGCCAAATCCTTCGTCACCTGCGCGACCTCTACAAGCCCTAATCAAAAAACTTTGCAGGCGGCCTGCGCGCCCCTACAATGGAGCAAACCTTGTCACCACAGAGATCTTCCATGCTCAGCCTCCAGGTCCAACTTGGCGCTCGCTCCTACCCCATCCACATCGGCTCGGGCCTACTGCACGACGCGCAGCAATTTCTGCCCTACCTCCGCTCGGGCCCCGTCGCCATTCTTACCGACGATCTGGTCGCTCCCCTCTACCTTGCTGCCCTCCGCGAAACCTTGGCACGCGCCCATCAGCCCTTGATCGAAATCGTCGTTCCCCATGGCGAGCAGAGCAAATCGCTCGCGCAAGTAGAGGAGGTCTGCGGGCAGATGCTGGCCGCCGGCCTGGGTCGCGACAGCACGCTCTGCGCCCTCGGCGGTGGCGTCATTGGCGATCTCGGCGGTTTTGTGGCAGCTATCTATCAGCGCGGGATTCCCTTTGTACAGGTTCCCACTACCCTGCTCGCCATGGTCGACTCCTCCGTTGGTGGTAAAACCGGGGTCAATCATCCCCTCGGTAAGAACATGATTGGCGCCTTTTATCAGCCGCGCGCGGTCATTGCCGACATCGATACCCTCGACAGTCTACCCGAGCGGGAATTTCGCTCCGGCTTGGCAGAGGTCATCAAATATGGGCTAATCAACAACCCGGGATTTTTCAGCTGGTTGGAGGACCATCTCGATGCCATCCTTGCCGGGGATGGCGACGCCGTGAGTCGAGTCATTCATGACTCCTGCGCCGACAAGGCGGAAGTCGTGGCCCGGGACGAACTCGAAGGTGGTCTGCGCGCGATTCTCAACTATGGCCATACCTTTGGCCATGCCATCGAGGCAGCGACGGGTTATGGAACCTTTCTCCATGGCGAGGCAGTGGCCATCGGCATGATCATGGCGGCCGACCTATCCCGTCGTCTCGACCTATTGCGCGAAAGCGAGCAGGCACAAATTTTTCGCCTCATCCAGGCCGCAGGGCTGCCCACCCACGCGCCGCGCCTGCCCGCCGATGACTACCTGCGCTATATGCGCATCGATAAGAAGGTGGCCGGGGGGCAGATGCGCTTCGTCCTCCTGCGCGGCATTGGCGAGTCCGTCATTACCGGCGAGGTGCCAGAGGCAGCTCTGCGGCAAACCCTCAATGCCTTTATGGAGTGATAGATGAGTAAGCACAATAAAACTACCAGCGAACTCGAAGAAGAGATTCAAGCGCGCCTGCAAATTGCTCCAGAAGCCTGCCTGCGTATTGGCAATTTTGGCTTCATCGAACTCGAGGATAGCTGGGGTGATGAGGCAACCATCGTCAATACCGCCCGCATCAGCACGACCAACAATCGGCTACGCAATGCCGAGTCCTTTTCCGAGCGCGATCGCAATCTGCTGTATCAGCTCCTGCGCGACCAGCATGGCACCCCCTTCGAAACCGTCTACTTTCGCTTTCGTTTCGTTGCCCCAATATTTGTGCTGCGGCAATGGGTCAAGCATCGTATCTCGAGCTGGAATGAGTTCTCGATGCGCTACCGCAAGCCCATCTCCGAGTTCTATATCCCCGATCTTGCCGCCCGCAGCGTCGATGGCTATGCCGTCCTCGACGAGCAAGCGGTACAAGAGTACGAAGAGCTGCTGCAAAGCCTGTTCGCATGGTATGAGCGCCAGTATGAGCAGGCCTGCGCGCGTATTGACGCGGATCGCGAGGCGGGTCTGATACCCGCCAAAAGTGGCGGTCGGGATCCTTATCGTGGCCGTGCCCGCGAGTTGCTGCGCAATGTCATGCCGGTGGCCGCCTATTCCGATGTCTATTGGACGGTAAATTTTCGTAGCCTGATGAATTTTTTCCGTCTGCGGCGCAAACTCGATGCGCAGTACGAGATTCGCCAGTATGCCGATGCTGCCTACTTGCTTTTTTCCCGGCGCCTCCCTCTCCTCGCCAGCACCATGGAACAAGTCTTGGCGGAGCAAGGTCACGGAGTATGATGTATCCTTTGGCGCCCTACGCGGCACACCCGGAGCAGAGCCGCGGTCGCCGCCATGCCGAGGCTGAACCCAGCGACGGACGCAGTGCCTACCAGCGCGATCGTGACCGCGTCATCCACTCTACCGCCTTCCGTCGTCTCGAATACAAGACCCAGGTCTTCGTCAATCACGAGGGCGATCTCTATCGCACCCGCCTCACCCATAGCCTTGAGGTTGGTCAGGTTGCACGTTCGATTGCTCGGCAGTTGCATCTTGACGAAGATCTCGTCGAGGCCATCTCCCTCGCGCACGACCTTGGCCACACCCCCTTCGGCCATGCCGGTCAGGATGCCCTCAATGCGGCCATGGCCGAGCACGGCGGTTTTGAGCACAACATTCAGTCCTTGCGCGTGGTCGATGTTCTCGAACAACGCTACGGAGATTTTCTCGGCCTCAACCTCACTTTCGAGACCCGCGAAGGTATTCTCAAGCACTGCAGCCGCAATCGTGCCGCCAAACTGGGAGATGTTGGTGAGCGTTTCCTCAAGGGCGAGCAGGCCAGCCTGGAGGCGCAAATCACCAATTTGGCGGATGAGATCGCCTACAACAATCACGATATCGACGACGGCTTGCGGGCGGGCTTGCTAAATCTAAGCGAGCTCTGCGAGCAGACCATGTTCGGCCCCATCTATCACGAAGTCAGGCAACGCTATCCCCACGCCACCGCCAATGTGTTGCGTCATGAGACCGGTCGCCGACTGATCAACCTGCTCATCACCGACCTCGTCCAACACACGCGTAGCCGCATCGAAGCAGCGGGGATTGGCAGCGTGGCAGAGCTTCGCCAACAGAGCGAGCCCCTTGCCTCGCATAGCCCGGAGATGAGCCGCGCCATTCGAACCCTCAAGGCCTATTTGCTGCACAACCTGTATCGACACCCGCGAGTACATCGGCAGGCAGAAAAGGCCAAACGTACGGTGCAGCAGATTTTCAACCTGCTCTACGACGATCCCCGGCTCTTACCACGCAAATATCAGACGCGTCTGATTTCCACCGATGGCGATCTACGGCGGCGTGCCCGGGTAGTTGCCGATTATATTGCCGGCATGACCGACCGCTTTGCCATTGCGGAATACGAAAGGCTATTCAATCCTCGCGCTGGTGCATGATTATTTACTGATATGCTTCATTTTTTGGGTTTATCACAAAATAAAAAAACTGTTGCTGTTGCCCTCAAACAATCCGATATACACTCTATCTGGACAAAAACGTACGGGATGAGGAGAAGGCTGATGATGAAAAAAATGGTAATGGCAACACTCGTGGGTTCCATGCTGGCAGCGCCTGTGCTCGCCTTTGCAGCGGCGCCGGACTTCATGTCGCCGGAGTGGGCGCAGGAATTATGCAGTGCTTGGAATCAAAACAGCACCCTAACCACCAAGTTGGGAGGCTCTTGGGTGAAGAACAATGGTGGTAAAGGCTACAAGGTTATGGAGATTTCCGACTCCAGCATGAAGTCCACTCCACCAGTACAACTGGAACTTGCTGCTAAAGATGGTAAGGCCGAGTGCACCTACGGCGGCGCCGCCAAGGTAAGCAAGCTGAACTATGATTACGACTACAAGATGTGGGCCACGACCCATGATTGGCACCACATGGGCTCACCCATGATGGCGATGATGGTTGGCCGTTTGAACTTCAAGGGCCCAAAGATGGAAGCCATGGAAAACATGGGGCCTTTTGCCGAATTCCTGAAACTCGTCAAGGAAGTACCGGCCACCGTACCAGCTTCGTAAGCGCATAGTTAGCGTAACGCCCGATCCGATGGATCGGGCGTTTTTTATTCTTTTGCTGGCGCCTGTAATTTTTCCCGCAATAGTGCGTTGACTTGATCAGGGTTGGCTTTGCCTTGGCTCACCTTCATTACCTGTCCCACAAAAAAGCCAAAGAGCTTTTCTTTACCACTACGATATTCCGCCGTTTGTTGCGGGTTTTTGGCAATGATTTCATCAATCATTGCAGCAATAGCGGTGTTATCTGTAATTTGCCGCAACCCTCGGGCATCAATGATGGCATCAACGCTATCGCCTTCCTGGAAAAGGATTTCAAAGATTTCCTTGGCAATCTTGCCTGAGACCGTCTGGTCGGCAATGCGCGCGAGCAGGGTTTGCAACTCCTGGGCCGGCACTGGGCAGGTCTCAATTTCCAATCCCGCCTTGTTCAAGGCACCCAAGAGATCACCCATGATCCAATTTGCTGCCAGCTTGGCATCCTGCCCCGTCGCCACCGCCTCATAGTAATCCGCGAGTTCCCGCTGGGCGGTGAGTACTGCGGCATCGTAGGCCGGCAAACCGTATTGTTCCATGAAGCGCGCTTTGCGCGCATCTGGCAACTCGGGCAGTGACTTGCGCACCTGCTCTATCCGCTCTGCATCGAGCTGCAGGGGAAGTAGATCGGGATCAGGGAAGTAGCGATAGTCATTTGCCTCTTCCTTGCTGCGCATGGACCGGGTCTCGCCTAAGTTGGCGTCAAAAAGTCGTGTTTCTTGCACGATTTTGCCGCCACTTTCGAGAATATCCTGCTGACGAAGAATCTCGTAGCCAATCGCTTTTTCCAAAAAACGGAAGGAGTTGAGATTCTTTACCTCCGCCCGGGTACCAAAGGGCGCCCCTGGCCGACGCAAAGAAACATTGGCATCGCAACGAAAGGAGCCTTCCTGCATATTGCCATCGGAAATATCGAGATAGCGCACCAAGGCGTGCAGCTTTTTCAGGTAAGCAACCGCCTCGACGGCAGAACGCATGTCGGGCTCCGAAACAATCTCCAGCAACGGCGTACCGGCCCGATTGAGATCGATGCCCGACTCGCCGGGATAGGCGTCGTGGAGAGATTTTCCGGCATCTTCCTCGAGATGGGCACGAGTAATTCCTACCCGTTTTTCCTCGCCATTGGGCAGAAGCACATCCAAATGCCCACTCCCAACGATGGGAATTTCGTACTGACTGATCTGATACCCTTTGGGCAGGTCGGGATAAAAATAGTTCTTGCGGGCAAAAACGCTCCGATGATTGAGCTCCGCACCAACGGCCAAACCAAAGGCAATGGCCTTATCGACCGCCGCCGCATTGAGAACCGGCAACGAACCGGGCATGGCCAAACAAACCGGACAGGTATGGGCATTGGGTTCGGCTCCAAAGGCGGTGGAGCAAGCGCAAAAAATCTTGCTGCGGGTGTTGAGCTGCACATGCACCTCGAGCCCGATGACAACCTCCCAAGTCATGCTCATTGCTCCTCCCACGCCGGCGCACGCCGATGCCAATCGGTATCTTTCTGGTAGGCTGCAGCCACCCCCAGCAGCAACTCATCGGCAAAATAGTCACCCATGATTTGTAAACCAATAGGTAGGCCTTCCTTGCTAAAACCGCAGGGCAGGCTGAGGGCCGGAATGCCCGCCAAATTGACGGCAATGGTATAGATATCGGCTAGATACATGGAAACCGGATCGGCACTTTTCGCCCCCAGGGCAAAAGCTGGCGTGGGCGTGGTCGGCCCCATGATCACATCCACCTCCGCAAAGGCCCTGCGAAAATCCTCGCGAATCAGCGCCCGCACCTGCTGCGCCTTGCGGTAGTAGGCATCGTAGTAGCCCGCCGAGAGTACATAGGTTCCCACCAAAATGCGACGGCGCACCTCGGCACCAAAACCCTCATAGCGCGACTGCAGATAGAGCTCCTGCAGATCTTTGGGGGCTGCGCTGCGGTGGGTGTAGCGTACCCCATCAAAGCGGGAGAGATTGCTCGAGGCCTCGGCCGGTGCCAACACATAGTAGGTGCTCACCGCATGGGCATTATTGGGCAGATGCACTGGGTGGATCTCGGCCCCCTGCGCGGCGAACCACTGGATTGCCGTTTCGACGGCCTGCGCCACCTCGGGATCGAGGCCCGCACCAAAAAATTCCGCTGGTACGCCCACGCGCAAGCCTTGCAGGCTGCGCCCCAAGGCTGCACTGAAACGACCGCCTCCCTGGGGGTGGCTGGTGGAATCGAGGGGATCGTGGCCGGCCATCGCATCCATGAGCAAGGCACAGTCGGCTGCCGAGCGGGCCATAGGACCACCCTGGTCGAGGCTCGAAGCAAAGGCGATCATGCCGTAACGAGAAACTCGCCCATAGGTCGGTTTGAGACCGGTTATGCCGCAGAAAGCCGCCGGCTGGCGAATCGAGCCTCCGGTATCCGTACCCGTGGCCGCCGGAATCAAACGCGCTGCCACCGCCGCAGCGGAACCGCCCGAGGAACCACCAGGCACACACCCCAGGTTCCAGGGATTACGTACTGGCCCAAAATAGCTCGTCTCGTTGGAGGAGCCCATCGCAAATTCGTCCATATTGAGTTTGCCGAGGGAGACCGTCCCCGCCTCCTGCAGCCGCCGCACCACGGTAGCATCGTAGGGCGAGACAAAGTTGGAGAGCATCTTGGAACCGCAGGTGGTTCGCACCCCCCGCGTGCAAAAAATGTCTTTGTGGGCGAGAGGAATGCCCAATAAGGGAGAGGACTCTCCTTGGGCTCGCCGCTGATCGGCGCTCTGCGCCTGCTGCAGTGCCGCCTCCGAGTCAATGCTGATAAAAGCATTCATGACGCCTTGCGCCGCCTCGAGGCGCGGCGATAGAGCCTGCGTTAGCTCTACAGCAGAAAAATGCTTTTTGCGTAGCCCTTCGGCGAGCTCCGCCAGTTCCAGTTGGTGGAGTTCCATGCGCCTACCTTATTCGATGACTTTGGGAACCAGAAAAAGACCGTCCTGAGCCCGGGGTGCAGAGGCCAAGAGCTCTTCTCGCGAAGGTGTTTCCGGACGAAGCTGATCCGCCCGCAGAGGCTGCTGCAGATCCAGGGGATGCGCCATGGGTTCAATCCCTTCCGTGGGCACGGCTTGCATCTCCGCAACCAGAGCAAAAATACGCTCCAACTGACCGGCCACTTGGGTAAGCTCCTCCTCGGGCAGGGCAATTCGACTCAAATGCGCAATGCGTTTAACGATTTCTGCTTCCAAACTTTCTTCCCTTAGGGTGTGGTAGCGGCAGAATCCGTGGCCGCCGTTGCTGGCGGTAGGTCCAGGCCCTCCAGCAACTGGCTCTTGTTCACTTTGCCGCCGTCGATCAAAAACTGCTCGTGCTGCTCCCAGGCATTGCGAGCAAAGACATAGGGGTTCACCGCATCTTCTACCATTCGCACCTGCGGCGCATCCACATGACCGGTATTGATGATACCCATGCCGGACCAGGCCCACTGTGCGTTGCTGCTCGGGAAATAATACGGTGGCGCCGTATAAATCGCTAGCGCCAGCCCCGGTAGATTGCGCAGGGAGCTCGGTCCATAAAAAGGAAGCACCAGATAGGGTCCTTGCGGCACCCCCCAAACCCCGAGGGTCACACCAAAGTTGTTGCTCTGCTTGGGCAGATCGAGTTTGTTGGCAACATCGAAGATGCCACCCAGGCCGAAGATAGTATTCACCAGAAAGCGGCTCAGCCCCGACATGCCAGGCTGCACCCTACCCTGCAAGAAATCATTCACGAAAACATAGGGCATGTCCGCGTTCGCAAACACATTACTCACGCTGGTGCGAAAAAATTTCGGGGTTACCGCCACATAGCCTGTATTGATCGGTCCCAATACATTACGGAAAAGCCAGAGGTTGGCATTAAAAATTGGCTTGTTGATCGGCTCCAGCGGATCGTTCGACCCAATCTGCCCATTTGGTCCCTGCACCGTCGCACAACCACTCAGGCAGAGTATGCCGGCAAATCCCAAAGCAAGAGCCGCGCGCCCTAAGCTCACGACTTCGCTCCCGAGGCATAGTCTTGAATTTGACGCCGCAGGTGCGCAATCAAGGCAGGGAAACCCTTGCTTTTAAGAAGATCGACATACTCAGCACGCTTTAGAGAAAGGTCACTAACCCCGTCGGCGACGACATTGATCACTCGCCATTCCTTGTTGGCCGACTGCTCCAATAGGTAATCGAAACGATGCACACGGCCGCTCTTCATGGTGAAGGTGGTGAATACCCCCATGGTCCCGGGGCGCAATTCCTGGGTATCGACTATCGCAAAATGCTCGCCATCGTAGCCATCAAAGCGTCCGGCATAGGTCGCTGCGGTATACTTCGCCAATACGCTCACGAACTGCTTTTGCTCAGCGACACTGAGCTTCGACCACTCCGAACCCAAAGCGAGTTGCGCAATTTTCTCGAAATCATAGACCTTAGCGAGAACCGGCGCGATGATCTTGTAGCGTCCCGCATAGCCTGCCGCCTTGCCCGCCTGCATGGTCTGCAGCAGGGCTTGGTCGAGGGTTTCGATACTGGCCTTTGGGCTATCCTGCGGGGCCTTTTGCGTGCTGGCAACGGCATCGGCCGCCCAAAGCGCGGGGCTGCTGAGCCCAAGCAGCCCGAAGACCACAAGCGCGCTCAAGATTCGCGACTTACGCATCATAATACCACCTCCTTGAACCGAAGAGCCTGTCTCAGCGCTCCACCCGCAAGGGGAACACCGGCCGCCCGGATGCAGAATCCGAAGGGCTCGAAGGCATATCCGGCGCCATTGGCCCAGAGGTTCGCGGACCAAAGAGAGCCACCTTCAGTGCTTTGAGCGGGTGGGCAAAGGTATCGTTCACCGCCGTCGGCTCGAATCCAGAGTGCACCTGGCACTGATCGCATTTGCTGTTGTTCCCCACGCCGTAGCGATCCCAGGGAGTTTCTTCCATGAGCTCTCGGAAGCTTGCGGCATATCCCTCGCTCACCAACAGATAGCAAGGCTTCTGCCAGCCAAAGATATTGCGGGTGGGATTACCCCAAGGAGTGCATTGATAGGTCTGGTTACCCGCCAAAAAATCGAGGAACAAACTCGATTGGTTAAAACGCCACTTCGACTTGCGCTCCTTACCAATGCGAAAAATATCGCGGAAGAGCTGGCGCGAGGCTTGCCGCTTGATGAAAACTTGCTGCTGCGGCGCACGCTCGTAGTTGAATCCAGGCGAGATGGTTACGCCCTCGACCCCCATTTCCTTGCAGTCGTCAAGAAAACCCGCCACCTCTTCTGCGCCTTCCCCCTGAAATAAGGTGCAATTAACGGTAACGCGAAAGCCCTTCTGCACCGCTTCGCGAATGGCCTCAGCGGCACGCCGATAGGTGCCCGGCTGACATACGGAGTCGTCGTGGCGATGCTCATTACCATCCAAATGCACAGAAAAAGTCAGATACGGCGAGGGCCGATAATCATCCATGCGTTTTTTCAACAGCAAGGCATTGGTGCACAGATAAACAAAGCGCTTGCGCTGGATGAGACCGTCAACGATCTCCGGCATTTCTTTGTGAATCAGGGGCTCGCCGCCAGCAATCGAGACAATTGGCGCACCACACTCTTCTGCGGCACCAATACACTCTTCCGTCGACAGGCGTCGATCCAGAACATCATCAGGGTAATCGATTTTGCCGCAACCGGCGCAAGCCAAGTTACAACGAAAAAGCGGTTCGAGCATAAGAACCAGGGGGTACTTGCGATTACCGCGAAGCTTTTGCCCAATGATGTATCGTCCAACCCGATAGCTTTGTATCAGCGGCACTGCCATTGTCGAATTTCTCCTTTCCTCGGGGCTGCAATCCCCGAAACGAATGTGACTCTCTATAGTATAACATACCGAAACGTATGTTACCCAACACCCAAATTGTTACGTAGCTTTGCGGCGAGATAGAAAGAAAAACAGGAAATTAGCAATTCGCGGCGCAAGCTTTGGGCGCAGTAGGCGCGCATCATAGGGAGCAAATCGACGCTCGTTTTCCTGGCGGCAGAGAGCCAGAAGCTTGCCAAGGCTCATATCCTGACTGACCTGCTCATGGCCAGTCATGGTAAAGTTTTCTTCGCCGCCGTCGCCCATACCGCGAGCGGTTTGGATACGTGCCCAGGCCTGCAAGGCAATCACCTGTAAGCGCTGCCACTCGAGGCGAATCTTCTTCCACCATGGCAACTGCTGCCGATACCAATGCAACCAATTGATGAAAAAAATGATATGGCGGGCCTCTTCCTGCATGATGGGATCAAAGATCTGTACCAACGCCGCTGGAAAAAAACCGGAGTCTCGAGCAGCTGCAAAAAGACCAAAGGCAAAATACGAGTCCAGACACTCGCCATATCCCGTAAACAGGAACTCCCAATAGGGATCACGAATGCGCGGCGGTGCCGGCGGAGGTGGAATCTGGATGCCATAATGCTGCACCAAGGCCTGCAAGAGTTCGGCGTGGCGGCGCTCCTCGAAACCATCGAGGGCAACGGCGGCCTTCACTAGCGGATCCGTCTCGGCATCTGCCATGTGCTGCACCATGCGCGCGGTAACACTTTCCGTAGCCACTGCTTCGCCCCAAAACGGCAGGGATTTGAGTCGTTGCTCGGCAGCCGCATCTAACTCAGGCCACTGGATCTGGCGCGGATCAAAGTCGATGTGGGTGTCATGAAAAAACTGGCAGAATAACTCGCGATGCCCCTGCGCCGTCATCTCGTCCATCGTCACGCTCATACCATTTTCTCCTGCGAACCTCGTTTTTTGCGCCACAGCAGGCGGAAATTCCATCCCTCCATCATATACCAGGACAGCAGCAAGGGCAGCCCCAGGAGGAGTTCACGAAAGCGACGCAAGAGAGAGTAGACCAAAGCGAGATCCGCAGGGACCCCAACCACGGCACCAAAGAGCATAAAGCCGCCTTCCTGTACGCCCAACGCCGCCGGCATAAAAAAGGCCGCACTGCGCAAGGCCTGCCCCAAACTTTCCAGCAAAATTGCGGCGCTAGCAGGAACGGGATGCCCTAACAGATAAAAGCTGAGCCATAGCTCACCGGCGCCGGCAAAGAGCCCCGCCAGCTGCCAGGCATTGGCGCGCAGCAATGCCCAGCGGCGCCGAAAGATGTTGCGAATCTCCTCATCCAACTGCTGGAGATTCCCAAGGAAAGCCAGGAAATCTCGACCACCTAACAACCGCTCCTGCAGCCAAAGCAAGAGGGAAAAAAGGCCATATCGTTGCTGTAACCAAAAAAGCAGGAGCAGAACCGGCAAGGTAGTAAGCAGAGCGTAAGCCACTTCGCTGCGCAGGGAGAGATCAGCACTCCAGGATAAGAGCAGGAAAAAGCCCAGCAGCGTAAACAAGAACTGACTGACCAGGGTCAGGCCAACCTCTACCACCACACTCGCCGTGGCTTGGTAGGTCGAAACCCCCATACGTGCCAAGAGGCGAATACCAATCAGCTCGCCACCCACGCGAGCGACGGGCAAAAGACCATTGATGGCCTCGCGCAGGAGCGCCAACCAAGTCAACTTGCCCAGTCGAGGGCGATTGGGCATGCCATAGAGCAGCCAGCGCCAACTCATCGCATCGAGACCAATCACCAACACGTGCACAGGAACGATCAGCCACAAGAGCCAAGATCCCTGACGCAAAATGTCGAGGATTTCACGTACGCCAGCATACCAGACGAGGTAGCCAGTAAAAATGAGGCCCAGGGCGATCAGCAGCAGCGAGCCCCATCCCTTCGATGCCATACTGGAAACCTCAGCTGCCCTCATCTTGCGCAATTCCCTCCTCTTTTGGAGAGGAAGTAAATAGGAGAAGCAAGGCCGGCAAGACAATCAAAATACAGAGCAAAACGATGGCCAAGGCAATGCTCAAAGCATCGCCAAGACTCGCCATGCCCGGATCAACCGAAAGCGCCATACTGCCAAAGGCGCTCAAGGTGGTTAGGCCGCTGAAGAATACCGCCATGGGGGTTGACGTTTGCAGCAGGTGGGCAACATCGACCCCACTGCGCCAGCGCAGAACGATATAAATGCCAAAGGCCACCCCGAGCCCAATGAGCAAGGGCAACACGATGA
>JAWNZB010000027.1:0-23247 GCA_038447835.1 Candidatus Igneacidithiobacillus chanchocoensis
ACGCCTGCAGTGACGCCAGTCTCGGGTTCATTCTACAATCGCCTCCCATTCGCAGGGCGTCAAAGGTTGGTCGTGCGCAACATTCATCCGCAAAATTCTGGGCCAAGCCGAGGACGCTGACAAGTGCCAAGTGTTTTTCACAAACAGTTGCCAGTGCTCAGCCTCGTCCTTGGGGCGGCACTATGGGGTACCTATTGGTGGCCCCTGCGTTTTTTTACCGACCAGGGCTTGGGTGGACCCTGGCTAATCACACTCATCTATTTCTGCCTTGCGGGAGCTGGCACCGTACTGTTGCGACGTCAAGTCACAAGGAAGATCTTGCGTCAGCAATGGCGTTCACTGGTCTTGATTGCCCTGCTCGGCGGCTGGACCAATGTCGCCTTCATGTTGGCGCTGTTTCATGGCCAGGTGGTACTGGTTCTGCTGCTCTTCTATCTTTCTCCTATGTGGGCGGTCATTTTCGCTCGACTATTTTTGCAAGAAGTCATTGGTTGGCGAGGCAGCGTTGCTGTCGCTTTGGCCTGTGCCGGGACAGCTTTGGTGGTATTGCACGGGCAGACTCTCGATAGAAGCGAAGATCTCTGGACCGTGTTCTTGGCCACCAGTAGTGGCCTCGCGTTTGCGCTCAGCAATGTGGTCCTGCGGGGCGCCAACCTTCTATCCGACTCGACCCGTTCTCTTGCCATTTGGTGGGGATGTGCCGGCATCGGTCTGGTTTTTGCCGTCTTTGCGCCCTGGCCCCAACATCCCCAGTGGCCAGCTTTCCTCATCCCCATCTTTGCCTGGTTTTGGGTCGGTCTGGCAACGGCAAGCACTGTGTACGGCGTGAGCCGACTACCGATTCGCGTCTCGGCGGTCATCATGCCCATCGAAGTGATCGTTGGCGCGGTTTCGGCTTGGATTCTTGCCAAGGAGGCGATGAGCGGCATCGAGATCTTCGGCGCCTTACTTATACTTTCGGCTTCTTTCGTGCAGCTAGTCGGTCAAAAGGCACGAGAGTAGGTGCTCGGAGTCGTTGATGATTGCCTCCGCACCCCACTGTATTGGTGGATCGCTCTGCTGCCAATATCCCCAAGCTGCTGCCCAGGCCGGGATACCAGCGGCGTGCGCAGCTTCGACATCGCGGCGATCGTCTCCGAGAAAGAGGGCATGCGGATGATCGATGCCCAACCTATCTAGGGCATAGCGCACTGGCACGGGAGAAGGCTTGGCTTTTGCGGTAGTGTCTCCGCCCACAACAACGGCGGGAGGATAGGGCAGGGCGAGACGGTCCAATACCTCCTGCGCCAGTTCCGCACTCTTGTTGGTAACCACCGCCCAGGGTAGGCGGCGTGACCGCAGTTGCTCCAGGATTTCGGCAATGCCCGGAAACAGGATGCTATCTCGGTGCGCCCGCGCCCGATAGAGACGCAAAAAATCGAGGCGTAGGGCCGAGTAGCGAGGATCGTCCACCGCAATGCCAAAACCCGTACCTAGCAGTCCCGGCGCCCCATGCGAGGCAACCGGACGGAGATCAGCAAAGGCCGGAATCGGCAAATCCCGCTCCCGCGCCAAATCTTGTACTGCCCCCGCCAGATCGGGAGCGGTGTCGACGAGGGTGCCATCGAGGTCGAAAAGTAGCGCTTGCCAGCGCATCAGGTACCCTTTTGACAATGACAAAGATAGTTGACGCTCACATCCCCAGTGAGGCGGGCCTGATGACGCCAAGGATCATAAGCCATGCCGCGCAGGTCGCGCATACGCAAACCCGCTCCACGGGTCATCTCCAAGAGCTCGCTGGGGCGCAGAAATTTTTCGTAGTCGTGTGTGCCGCGTGGCAGTAGTCCCAACAAATATTCGGCACCAACAATGGCATAGAGGTAGCTCTTAGGGTTACGGTTAAGGGTAGACAGAAACACATCGCCGCCTGGCTTGACCAGCTTAGCGCAGGCGCTGACGATAGCCGCTGGATCCGGCACGTGCTCTAGCATCTCCATGCAGGTGACCAGGTCATATTGGCCAGCTTCCTGCTCCGCTAGTTCCTCTACGGCCTGCACCCCGTAGCGCACTTGCAAGGCCTGCTGTTGGGCGTGCTGCGTGGCCACGGCTATCGCATCGCTCGCCATATCAATCCCCAGCACTTCAGCACCCTGGCGCGCCATGGCTTCGCTCAAAATCCCACCACCACAGCCAATGTCGAGCACTTTTTTGCCCCGCAATCCGCCGGGAGTATTCTCTTGTATGTACTGCAAGCGCAAAGGATTGATGTCGTGCAGGGTCCGCACCGGACCATCGGCATCCCACCAGTTGCTGGCAAACGATTGAAACTTATCGACTTCTGCAGAATCCATATTGCTCATCACGAATGCTCCCTGCGGATGCGCAGCGCCCAATCTTCGGCATCGCGCTGTAATTGCTGTACATCCCACGCCAATGCTTCGCCATTGCCAATTTTCTGCACACCTGCCACCCACACGGCACGGATTTGATCCCGGCTCGCACAGTAGACCAACTGGGATATGGGGTCGTAGACCGGAGTCGTGGCGGGATGATCGAAACTCACGGCAATGCAATCCGCAAACTTGCCCACTTCCAGACTGCCGATTTCGTCCTGCCAACCCAGGGCCTGGGCCGCGCCCAAAGTGGCTAGGTGCAGGGCTTGCTGAGCAGGCAGGGCAGTGGGGTCGCCATCTCGCCCCTTGGCGAGGAGCGCTGCTGTACGCAGCTCACCGAGCATGTCGAGGTCATTGTTGCTGGCCGCGCCGTCGGTACCCAGGCCGATGATTTGCCCTTGCTCCAGGAGCGTTGCAACAGGCGCTATGCCCGAGCCAAGCTTGAGATTCGATTCTGGGCAATGCCCAATCCGCAATCCCGTTTCTTTGCAGATCGCCAGATCGTTGGCATCGAGCTGGGTCATATGAATGGCAAGAAAATCCTCGCCGAGCAGGCCAAGATCGTGCAAGCGCCGCAACGGGCGGCGATCATCGCGAGCGACGGCGTCGCGCACTTCCCCGGCGGTTTCGTGTACGTGCATGTGTAACAGAAGCCCGCGCTCCCGCGCCAACTGAGCTGCCTCGCGCAAAGGACCGTCGCTCACGGTGTAGGGCGCGTGGGGCGCAATACTGTGGCGCAAGAGCGGCGAGCGAGACGCTGCCGTCATTTTCTCCACTGCAACGCGTAGGGCGTCTTCCGCATTACGGGTATAGGTGGTGGGGAAATCGATGATCACGTGCCCCTGCACCATCCGCATTCCCATATCTGAGGCTACCTGTGCCGCCTCGGAGCTGAAAAAATACATATCATTGAAGCAAGTGGTGCCGCTGCGCAGCATTTCCGCAATTGCCAGTCTCGTCCCTGCCTGGACAAAATCGGGGGCAACAAAGCGCCCCTCCGCCGGCCAAATATGCTCCTGCAGCCAGACCATCAGCGGCAGATCATCGGCCAACCCCCGCAACAGGGTCATTGCCGCATGGGTGTGTACATTGATGAAGCCCGGGAGCAGCACTTGTCCGGGCAGGTGAATCTGGCGAGCTGCAGGAAACTGTTGCTGCAATAGCTCGTGGCGATCACGAGCGATGATTCTTCCCTGGTCTATTGCGATGCCGTATTGCGCCAGCGCTCCGGCAGGTTGTATCGGGATCAACCAGTCGGGCAAGAGCAAGGTAAGTTCAGCGGGGGAGTGAGCTGGCAATGGAGCCTCCGAATCGGGAACTCCCAAGAGTGTAGCACTTACAGGCCGAACACTCAGCCTACCTGCGCGCGTAACGCCTCGGCATAGGCCCAAACCGTGGCAGAATAATTAATACTTGGGTTGTATCCCATGATGGCGTAAAAATTGGGGTAGGCAATGTAGTAGCGGGGGCCGCGCTCCGTGGCTAGACGCAGGAGCCCGACTGGGGTATTGCCCGGCATAGCTCGTCCGGCACGGGGGCGAATGCCCAGTGCAGTAAGCTGCGCCAAAGCATAGCGCCCATGCAGAAACTGTTCTGCTTGCGCAGCATTCTCTACTGACGCCTCCTGCAACACGGGCTGTCCTGGGCGCCAACCGTGGGCGAGGAAGAAACGCGACGTCGAGGCGAGCACGTCCGGCACGGAGGTCCAGAGATCCGGCAGCCCCTCGCCTGGAGGATCATCCCATACGGTCCCATATTTGAGGTAACTGCTGGCGAGGAACTGCGACATCCCCATGGCTCCGGCTTCGGAGCCACACAGGGTTGAAATTGGTCGTCCCAATCGATGTGCTAGTTCAATAGTTGCCGCGCTTTCTCGAAGAAAAAAGGCGCGACGTGCCGGTAACCCCAAGGCCAAGGAAAGGTTTGCATCCAGTACCCGGAAGTTGCCCTGAAAACTGCCAAAACCCGTCTCGATATTCAGGATGCCCAATAATATCTCAGGCGATACCCCATACTTACTGGCTACCTGCTGCATGATGTTGCGATGGGCATTCCAGAATTCCACTCCCCGTTGCAAGCGATCCGGGCGCAAGAAGCGGTCGCGATAGCGCCACCAAGGGTAGGGCCGCAACGGCACGGGGGAGGGTGGGGGTGGCGTCATTAAGGCCAGGGCCCGCGCGTTGAAGCGAGCATTGTAGAGCGCCGGTAACACCCACTGCTGCGGCAGGTGATACTGAGTTTGCAACGCGCAGGCAAAGTCGCGCATACGCTGCTGATCGGTCTCAGGAAAGCCCGGAAAGGTTAGATTTTGCGAGCAGTTCGCTACCTGAGGCATAGGTGTGGGGGCGACATTTTCTGTATTTGCCGCGGGCGGAGTTGCGGGCGCAGGCGCCGGCACGATAGCGCTAGGAGCAGGTGGCATGGGCGCCGCACTCTGATACGGTACCTCGGTTGCGCAAGCGGCCAACAATAAGGTAGCAATGCCAGAGAGCAGCGCTGCAACAGTGCGCCGCGGAGAGAAAATGCCGCGATAGCAATCAGCGGTTGAGGACATGTTCATCCAGGGACTGCATAGCGAGAAGCTCTGGTGGCATAGGTCTCCGAACACCATCGAGACGTTGCGCCCAGTAGGGGTTACTCAAACTCTGCACAGTAATGCCCGCATGGCGATTTAGAGCGCTGACAAACTGACCGCCACCGATGTAAATACCTACGTGGGTGTCGGGCGCGCCCATGGTATTGAAAAAGACAAGATCGCCTTTCTGAATGTGACTATACGAGACTGCCGGCAAAGCAAGGGCTTGCTGCCGCGCTGTCCTTGGTACCACTACACCGGCTTGCGAAAGTACGTATTGAATCAACCCGCTACAATCAAAGCCGCGGTGGCGACTTTCGCCACCCCACACATAGGGCTTACCAATCTGAGCAATCGCATTGACCAGCACGGCATCCAGAACCGTCGCCTCTCGGTGCTGTTCGTACGAGTACGTTGGCGTCGCACTCTGGGGCGGAGTATACGCCGCCGATGGCGCTACCGTAGGGCCTTGCCAACCACCATCGGTTTCGTATTCTGCGCAGCCGGTAAGCAGAAGAGCCGCAAGAACGCAGGTAACTCCAGATATTTTCGTAACAGGAACAACTAGATCCATCAAGCGCATGTGTACGTCCCGTTATTTATCGGACTCCGGAATGGTTATAGAGCAAAAGAAAAATCTTGGCAAGCGGTAATATCGCTGAAAAACAAAGCCGTATAATGATTACCGAGTTGAGGCTTGCCGCAACTACGCTTGCTCACGCTCTCGGTTATTTTCAGAAAGACCGGCTAGCGCTTTGTTGGAGGTAAGAAAACTACACTAATGGCAATAGGGCAAGATTGGTGGAAAGGTAGGGAAGCACCAACCAAATTTTACATAATAGGTATTATGCGACATTAAGCAGGATAGCTTAGAGCTTATGGAGAGGCGTCGGCCGACGACACCTCTCCGCCTTGGATGCACCTCTAGCTTGCCTGCGGCAATGCGCAGCTCAATTCCTCACAGGCATACTTGCGGCTCATGGCACAGGTGGCACAGAGTCCAATTGGTCGTGACCCGTTCGCCAAGGCACACCAAGGGAGTACCTGTACCCGATGCGTCTCGAGTAACTGCTCCGGAAAGGTATCCAACTGCTGTCGGAGCACAAAGTTCAAGTAGTGCTCGATGGTTTCCGGCGACAAATCGGCAACCTCCCGCACCCTGGCCTCTAGCCACTGACGAGCTCTGTTGATGCCATTTTGCTGCTCTGCGAGGCGTTCGAGCACTTCCACATTGAGCCCAATGGTCAGCGCCGGCCCGCCGTACTGCTCGTAATACTCCATCACCACTTGAGGACCCGCGGTAACAACCGCTTGCATCGTTGCCTCTCGTAACTGCATAGCCCCGTCCTGATTCATGGTTCACCTGTTATCGTTACCTGCCCCATCACTTTAAAAGCATAGCACAAACGAGAGTGACGCGACGGCGATCCAGATACAAAAATGCCATCTGATTCAGAGCACGCGCCAGGCGCTGTGCCTGTCCAAGCGGTAAATCCGGTACCCAAAAGTGGCGTTCCCACCAGACATCACTTCCACCCCACATTTCTTGGTAAGGCAATCCTTGTAGATGCCGCAATAAGCGCTGATCTCGGCGGCGATTGCGATATTCCCCACAAGGCCGCGATAAGGGATTCCATGCCCCCAGCACGGCGCCCCGCCGGCAAGTGACTCCCCCAACGCGCCATGCCTGGTGCGGTTTTTTTAGTATATAGAGAGAGTTACAGAAAATTCTTTCCAAGTTACTGTCCGCGCATTTTCCGATGGTCAGAGGTTTTGGCCGCGGAAAAGGGTTTGATGCTCGCCTACGCAGTAGGAAACGGCGATATGTCATTTTGGCAATATGCCATAACGCTCGCGCTCTTGAGTGAACAGTCCCGCTGGCAGAAAAAAGGCGAGAAATAGGCTCGGTACAGCCGCTGCAAAACTTAATAAAAAGAAATGCATATAACCAAGTTCTACCACCAAGAATCCACTATAACTGCCGGCGATGGTGGCAGCCAGCGACATCAAGGCCGAGCCGATGGCGAAATGGGTTGCTTCGTAGCCCTTTTGACAACGCTGCATGAGGAACACCATGAGCACCGCCGTACCTAATCCTCCAGCGAACTGTTCAAATGCTGCTACCGCGGCCACTGCATAGAGATCGGGTTTGCCCCAGGCAAGCCAAGCGTAGGCCAAGATGGCAAACGATTGCACCATAGTTAGCGAAAAAATACTCCTTTGCAGGCTCCAGCGAGCAATGATCAACCCGCCGAGGATAGATCCCCCAATCCCGGTGATCGTTCCCACGGCACCAGTAAGAATGCCGCGTGCGACAAGGCCGTAACCCAAACTATGCAAAAAAGGTGTGACCATGGCGAAAAGGAAGGCATCGCCGGCGCGAAACAGCAGAATGAAGGCCAGGGCCCAAAGGATATTCGGCTGCTGGAGGTAACTCCGCAGCGCAGCGCGTACCTGCTGCCAACGTTCTTGCCGATGCGCAGGAACTGCGAGTGGCTCTGGTAAAACTGCTCGATGCCAGAAGGCCAGAGCGAGAAGCATCAGCGCCGCTAGCAAAAAGCAAACAAACCAGGAGATCCAACCGGCGATAATCACTAGTGCCCCATTCCCGACCAGCATAGCGACTCGATAGGCAGCCACGCGAAGACCGGAGTAACCCGCCTGCTCCGCCTCGGGAAGCGTTTGAATGTAAAAGCCATCTACCGACATATCGTGCGTCGCGGACATCACCGCCATCAGGGCAAAAATTTTGAAGGCAAGATCGAGATTGTGCGTTTGCGCGGGCCAAATGAGTAATACGGCGACCCCCGCAAGGATCAATTCCATTACAAAAATCCAGTGTTTTTTATTGCCAAAGAGATCGATCAGTGGGCTCCAGAAGAGCTTTAGGTTCCAAGGCAATCCAAGCAATGAGAGAAGCCCGATGAGTGGCGTGCCGGCCCCGGCTGCAGTAAAAAACTGCACGGAAACCTGCTGCACCAGTGAGAACGGCAAGCCCTCGGCATAATAACTGCTGGCAATCCAGTATAGTTTACGCATAAAAAACCCCGCAGGAAGCGGGGTTTGTACCACGAAAAGCCAGGACTTATGAAGTCTTAGGCGGTGCGATGGGCTTTTGCGCCAACACCCAAGCGGCCAATTCCTTGGCCTCTGCCGGGGTAACATTCTGCGCCGGCATGGGCATACCGCCCCATACGCCGTTTACCCCATGCTGAATGGCGTTGGCCAACTTAGCCTCAGCCTTGGGATTGCCGTGGTACTTGTACGCCACCCACGCAAAGGCCGGACCAACAACCTTGGCGTCAACCTGATGGCAAGCAAAACAACCCTTGGCTTCGGCAAGCGACTTGGCCTTAGCCATTTGGTCGCTAGTCATGGCCACTGTTTCTACATGACCGACCGCCGTGCCGGGCTGTTCAAAGGCCGCTGGCGAAGTCGTGGTAGAGGAACTGGCGCTACTACTACCCGTGGCGGCGCTGTTGGTGTCACTCTTCTTCGCACAACCCATGGCCAAACCGAGCACACCCAAAAGCACTGCTGCTTGGGCCGCAGTACGAAACTCTCTCGTCGCAAAAATCATGTAACCTCCCTCTCATCAATATGGTTACTCTCTCGAGCTTCAGTCTTTCTCAACCCGACTCGTTCTTAATAAAAGCAGCATAAAACAAAAATGACCGGTGGTTAATAACCAGCCGGTCATTTTGGCGAGGCGCACTGTGCACCTCGACGGTCGACAACTTAGTCGGAGGAAGAACTATCCGAGCTGTCGGTGCTACTGGCAGCGCTGCCGCTGTCGTCCGAGGAAGCAGAGCTGGTGTCGGAACTGGTGGCAGACTCGGTGCTAGCCGCAGCACCGGTGTCGGAGGCAGCGCTCTCGCTGCTGCTGGTCGCGGCAGGCGTGGTGTCACTGCTGGCAGCCGCGGAGGATTCCGTGGTGGTGGCACTGGAAGTGGCAGCCGCGGTGCTGCTGTCTTCCTTCTTGGCACAGGCGCTGGCCAGAGCGATAACGCCGGCGAGAAGCACCAAACGGGTAACAGGCTTGATCTTGCTGAGGTCCAACATGTTTACATTCTCCTCGAAATGAGCGGGGGTTAACATTCCCGCAGAAAATCTAGCACCATCATCTTTCTTGCTGCAAGGGTAATTATGCATCCAGGTCTATTGACTTCGCAAGATCATTTGATAATCATTTGCGTTATCATTCACCATCTACATCAGGAGTCCGCAGAACATGGCATCGGTTGGCGTCGAAGGCAATATGCACCCAGTACCACCGCGCCGGATGGGCACCTTTCTGGCGGTACTTGGGCCAGGTCTGGTGGTCATGCTGGCCGATACCGACGTTGGCAGTGTCATTACCGCCGCGCAGAGTGGTGCGCAGTGGGGATACCGACTTCTACTTTTGCAACTGGTACTCATGCCAATTCTTTATGTGGTGCAGGAGTTGACGGTACGACTCGGCATCTTTACCGGCAAAGGGCATGGCGAGCTCATTGCCGAGTGCTTCGGCAAAAGCTGGGCCTTTGTATCGGTAACCGGGCTCAGTATCGCAAGTGCTGGAGCGCTGCTCACGGAATTCTCCGGACTCGCGGGGGTGAGCGAATTGCTTGGCCTACCGCGCTATGTGGGCGTGGTTCTCGGAGCTGCTGCCTTGTGGATTATCGTAATCACCGGCTCCTATCGTCGGGTTGAACGCATTGCGCTGATTCTGGGCTCTTTTGAGGTCGTTTTCTTTGGCATTGCTTGGGCGGCGCAGCCGGACCTGCACAGCCTCGTACATGGTCTCACGCAAGTGGAACTGGGAAATCACGATTACATGATGCTGGTGGCAGCGAATATTGGCGCGGTGATCATGCCGTGGATGATTTTCTATCAGCAGTCGGCGGTGGCGGATAAAGGGTTGCAACCGTCGGACTACCGCCATGCGCGTTGGGACACCGCCATTGGCTCGGTTATCACGCAATTGATCATGGCGGCGGTGTTGGTGGCCACGGCGGCAACCATCGGTGCCAGCAATTCCAATGCCTCGCTCAATACTGTACAGCAGCTTTCCGAGGCGATCACTCCTTATCTTGGCACGGTTTGGGGGCAGATTGTCTTTTCTTTGGGTATTGTTGGCGCGGGCATGATCGCCGCCATTGTCGCCACCCTGGCGGCTGCTTGGGGCTGGGGTGAGGTAACGGGTTTTCGCCATTCCCTGGAGCATCGCCCGAGCGAGGCACCTTGGTTTTATGGCACCTACAGCTTGGTGTTATTGGCTGGGGTGATAGCGGTAGTTTTTATTCCCAATCTGGTTTCTTTGGATATTGCCGTCGAGGTAATGAATGCCCTCCTCCTGCCACTGGTTTTGGGCTTTTTGATTGCGTTGGCCATCAAGAGTCTACCCAGCGAACACCGCCTGCGCGGCTGGTACTTGTGGTTGGTAGTCGCGCTGGGGGGCGTCAGTGCCGGCTTGGGGGTGTATGGCGGGGTCACCAGCATACCGGGCTTGTCTTGATGCGATTTGCCTCTCCGCGGCGCGAGATGTTCTACACTTTGGGCATCGGAAAATCGCGGGAGTGCGGTTATGAACGGTCGGGCGTCTTACATGTTGCCGCAAGTTCCAGAGGCCTTGGAGGGCCTGATTGAACTGGCGCTGGATTTGCGCTGGTCGAGCAGCCATCGCAGCGATCCGCTCTGGGAGCGCCTGGATGCCAAGCTCTGGCAGCAAACCCGCAACCCTTGGTTGTTGTTGCAGAATATTGCCGCCAGCAGCCTGGAAGAACGTGCCGCTGATGCAGAGTTTTTGTCGCTCTTGCAGCAAGACCTGCAACGGCGACGACAGCAATGGCGCGAGCCGCAATGGTTTGCGAAAACCTTTCCACAGGCACCGCTGCGCAAGGTAGCGTATTTCAGCATGGAGTTTGGGCTCTCCGAGGCGCTACCGATCTACTCTGGAGGCTTGGGCATTCTGGCCGGAGACGTCCTCAAGACCGCTACGGACTTAGGTGTGCCAATGGTAGGGGTGGGGATCCTCTGGCAGCAGGGATACTTTCGCCAGAGCATTGACGGTTGTGGGCGGCAAGTAGAGTTATATCCGTACAACGATCCGACGCAGCTGCCGATCGAGCCCGTTCGCGATGCCGATGGGCAGTGGTTGCGTTTGCAGCTGCCCTTCCCCGGGCGATCGGTTATCTTGCGTGCCTGGCAGGCCAAGGTTGGACAGGTCACCCTCTATCTGCTGGATAGTAACGATCCACTCAACAGTCCTGCCGATCGCGGCATCACCGCCGAGCTCTACGGGGGTGGACCAGAGATGCGCTTGCAGCAAGAAATCTGTTTGGGTATTGGCGGTTGGCAATTGCTCCGGCAACTGGGCGTGACAATCGATATTTGTCATCTCAACGAGGGACATGCCGCCTTTGCCATCCTTTCCCGTATTCATAGCCATATGCACGATTTTGGGAGCAGTTTTGCCTGCGCGCTGAATGCAACGCGAGCGGGCAATGTCTTTACCACGCACACGCCGGTGGCAGCAGGTTTCGACCGCTTTGCCCCCGATTTGGTGGCCCGCTATTTAGCCGACGTGCAGCAGCATTTTGGCGTTGCTCCAGAGCAAATTCTGGCGCTCGGGCGTGCGCAGCCAGATGACGCCAACGAGCCTTTCAACATGGCTTGGTTGGCGATTCGTGGCAGTATTCTGATCAACGGCGTGAGCCAACTACATGGCGAAGTCAGCCGACAACTCTTTCAGGCGTTGTTTCCGCGATGGCCGACGGATGAGGTGCCGGTATCGGCAATCACGAATGGTGTGCATGTTCCCTCTTGGGATAGCGCTGCAGCGGATGCGCTATGGACGCGCTATTGTGGCGATAGCCGCTGGCTGGGCACCGCAGAATCGCTGGCAGCAGAGTTTGCGCAGGTTAGCGATTCGGAGTTATGGCAGCTACGTGCCCAATCGCGTCAGCATCTCATCGACTTTGCCCGGCAACAGTTGCAACGCCAGCTTGCCATGGCGCACCGCCCCCAGGAGGAGATCGACGCTGCCGCTCTGGTGCTCGATCCCAACACCCTGACCATTGGTTTTGCGCGGCGCTTTACAGCCTACAAGCGCCCCAATCTCTTGCTCCAGGATCCCGAGCGCCTCTACCAAATCCTGTCCGATCCGCGTCATCCAGTGCAGTTGCTTTTGGCCGGCAAGGCGCATCCGCGGGATGGCGACGGCAAGGCAATGATCCAGGAGTGGACACAGTTTCTTCGCCAGCATCCAGACGTCTTCCACAAGGTGGTATTCATTGCTGATTATGACCTCTTGGTGGCCGAGCAGTTGGTACAGGGGGTTGATGTCTGGCTGAACACACCCCGTCGTCCGTGGGAGGCCAGCGGCACCAGCGGCATGAAGGTGCTGGTCAACGGTGGGCTGAACTTTTCGGAGTTGGACGGCTGGTGGGCCGAGGCTTATCGTCCGGAATTTGGCTGGGCCTTGGGCGACCGCCAGGAGCACCCTGCAGATCCAGATTGGGATCGGAAAGAGGCTGAGGATCTCTATCGCTGCATCGAGCAGGAGATTGCGCCCCTCTTTTACCATGGGCGCGACGAGAACGGTTGCCCCTGTGCTTGGGTGGCAAAGATCCGTGCCAGCATGACCGAACTCACGCCACAATTTAGCAGTCAGCGCATGCTGCAGGAGTACGTGCAAAAGCTCTACCTGCCAGCGGCGGAACTGCTACGGCAGCGCTGCACGCCCGAGCGGGTGGAAGACATTTGTGACTGGCAGAATCATTTGCACAGCCATTGGCACGGATTACGCTTTGGCGAATTGTACAGCGAAGCTGGCGACGCGACTTGGCAGTTTCACATGCACGTGTATTTGGATGATATCCCGCCGGATTGGGTTCGCGTGGAACTGTTTGCCAATGGATTGGGGGCTGATGACCCCGAATTGCACGTCATGGAGCGGGCCGAAGCGCTGGAAGGCGCCGTCAATGGCTTCACCTACCGTTGCGTAGTGCCCAAGGCGCGGCCGGTATCCGACTACACCCCGCGCATCGTGCCGCACCATCCGCTCTGCCGCGTGCCTCTCGAAAATCCGGCCATCCTCTGGTATCGCTAGAGCCGCGGTCGGAATGCGCCGCATTGCCAAGCGTAGATCGTCGCCGTACCATCGACGGTAAACTTGATCATAGACGACGAAGACACCATGACTTCATCCATCGATTCCCACCTGAGTGAGGAGCGGAGTTTTCCCGTACCCGAGGCCTTTGCCGCCCGCGCCAACATCGACGCCAGCGAATATCGGCGTCTGCAGGCCCTCGCCGAAAAAGATCCGGAAAAGTTTTGGGGAGATTTGGCCCGACAACATCTGGCTTGGGATCAGCCTTTTAGTGAAGTTCTCGACGCCCGCGAGGCGCCCTTTTACCGTTGGTTTGCCGACGGCACGCTCAATGTCTGTGCGAATTGCATCGACCGCCACCTGCAGGGCGCGCAAAAACACAAGGCTGCCCTGATTTGGGAGGGAGAAGACGGCAGCGTGCGGACCCTTACCTATGCGCAGCTGCATCGCGAAGTCGGTCGCTTTGCCAATACCCTGCTGGCACAGGGTATTGCGGCTGGCGATCGTGTCGTGCTGTATCTGCCCATGGTCATCGAGGCGGTGGTGGCAATGCTTGCCTGTGCGCGCATTGGTGCCATCCACTCCGTGGTCTTTGCCGGATTTTCGGCAGAGGCCCTCAAGGATCGCCTCGAGGATACCGGCGCCAAAATCCTTATCACGGCGGATAGCGCCGTCCGCGCCGGCAAACTCATCCCTCTCAAGCGTCATGCGGATCAGGCGCTAACGCGCCTGCACGAGCAAACGGTGCAACGGGTCATCGTCTTGCGCCGCGGCAATACCGATGCCGACATGGAAGACGGCAGGGACATCTGGTGGCACGACGCCGTGCAGGATCAGTCGTGCCACTGTGCTGCACCGGCATTTGCGGCCGAGCATCCGCTCTTCATCCTCTACACTTCGGGGAGTACCGGCAAGCCCAAAGGCATCCTGCACAGCTCCGCCGGTTATCTGTTATGGAGCAAGCTCACCAGCTTATGGTCTTTCGATATCCAGCCCGATGACGTGTATTGGTGCACCGCCGATATCGGCTGGATTACCGGGCATAGCTATGTGGTCTATGGCCCACTTGCCAACGGCGCGACCGTATTTTTGTACGAGGGCGCGCCCATGTACCCGCAGCCCGATCGCTTCTGGGGTATGATCGAGCGCCACGGCGTCAGCATTCTGTATACCGCCCCCACCGCGGTACGCGCCTTCATGAAAATGGGAGACAGCTGGGTCAAGAAGCATGATTTGCGGAGCCTGCGCCTGCTTGGCAGCGTTGGCGAGCCGCTCAATCCCGAGGCTTGGGTTTGGTATCGGGAGGTGATTGGCAGCGGTCGAGCGCCGATTGTCGATACCTGGTGGCAAACCGAAACGGGTGGTCACATGATCGCGCCCTTACCGGGGGTAACGGCAAACAAGCCCGGTTCCTGCGCCCTCCCCTTACCCGGCATTTCGGCTACGGTGGTGGATGAGGCCGGCGTGGGAATTCGGGAACCGAACCAAGGCGGCTATTTGGTCATCGATCGTCCCTGGCCGGGCATGCTGCGTGGGGTTTGGGGCAACCCCGAGCGCTACGTGCAAACCTACTGGAGCAAATTCGCCAACCGCTACTATGTGGCAGGAGACAGTGCCCGGCGCGATAGCGATGGCTATTTTTGGGTGATGGGACGTATCGACGATGTGCTGAATGTTTCCGGCCACCGCCTGGGTACGGCAGAAATCGAGTCGGCCCTGGTGGCCCACGCGGCGGTGGCGGAAGCGGCAGTGGTGGGAGTGCCGCACGAGATCAAAGGCGAGGCGGTATCGGCTTTCGTGGTGCTCAAGGCTGCTTACCAAGGGGAAGACCATGATCAGTTGGGTGCTGCCCTACGCGCCCAAGTAACGGATTTGATTGGCGCCATTGCCCGCCCCGATGATATCCATTTTGTGGATGGCTTGCCCAAAACGCGATCCGGCAAGATCATGCGGCGACTGCTGCGTGCCCGGGCCCGCGGCGAGGAAATCGATCAGGATACCAGTACCCTTGAAGATTGACTCGCAACACCCGGCAACAGGGCGCTCTGCAGGTGTTCGCCACCGCCTCGGCCTGCCGGGGCTCATCTACCTAGCCATCCCCTGCCTGGCCGTACTGCTGCTGCCACTCTATAACCGCGCCGATCCGCAGCTTTTCGGTATCCCCTTTTTTTACTGGTGGCAGATTCTGTGGGTGCCGCTCTCGGGCTTTTTCCTGTATCTCGCCTACCGGCGCGTAGAAAAAGGGCGCTGACTTCATGCACCTGAGCGCTATTGTCGTCTTTCTTGGACTATTTTTCCTGATTGCCTTTCTCGGTTTTCTTTCCGCTCGCTGGCAGCGCGCCGATCTTGGTCAGTTGCACGAATGGGGTTTGGGCGGCCGACGCTTTGGGGCCTGGATTACCTGGTTTCTCATTGGCGGTGATCTCTATACCGCCTATACCTTTGTCGCCGTGCCGGCTCTGGTATTTGGTGCGGGGGCATTGGGTTTTTTCGCCCTACCTTACACCGTGCTGGTGTATCCTTTGGTGTTTGCCATCCTGCCGCGGCTCTGGTCCATTGCCAAGCACCACAATTTCATTACCGCTGCCGATTTTGTTGCCGCGCGCTACGGCAGCCCTGCCCTGGCGCTGGCCATTGCCCTGACCGGCATTGTGGCGACCATGCCGTACATCGCCCTGCAGCTGGTAGGCGTTGAGGTGGTGATCGCAGGGCTCGGCTTTCCCACCCATGGCGTCGTGGGCGAATTGCCCTTGATCGTTGCCTTTGTCGTGCTCGCGGCCTTCACCTATACCAGCGGCTTGCGGGCACCGGCAGCCATCGCCGTGGTCAAGGATGTTTTGGTGTACATCACGGTGCTCGCCTTGGTAATCGTGGTGCCGCTGCAGTTGGGTGGCTTTGCCAAGATCTTTGCGGACATCCCCAAGCACCTGCTCTATCTGCCGCCGGTGCAGGGGAACGACTTGGGGCTGCAATCCTTCTATATCACTTTGGCCCTAGGCTCGGCCATGGCGCTGATGCTCTACCCGCATGCCACCACGGCGGTGTTGTCGGCAAGCGGCCCGAAGACCTTGCGCCGTAACTGGATCTTTCTGCCGGCGTATTCGTTTGTGCTCGGTTTGATCGCCCTACTGGGCTACATGGCGTATGCGGCCAAGTTACCGAGCAATCCGAGCCTTGCCCCCTATTTTCATGCCTACGGCCCACAGTTTGCCATGCCGGGGCTCTTGCTCCAGTACTTTCCTGGCTACTTTGTAGGTATTGGCTTTGCTGCGGTGGCCATTGGCGCTCTGGTCCCTGCAGCGATCATGTCCATTGCTGCCGCCAACCTCTTTACCCGCAATATCTACCGCGCCTACTGGCACCCAAATTGCAGCGCCGGGCAAGAAACCCAGGTCGCCAAGCTGGTATCTTTAGTGGTCAAGTTTGGTGCCTTGTTGTTTATTTTGCTGCTGCCGACGCAGTTTGCCATCCAACTGCAATTGCTGGGCGGTATTCTCATCCTGCAAACGCTACCAGCGATCGTTAGCGGTATTTATACCCGCTGGTTCGATCCCCGTGCCCTCCTCCTCGCTTGGGCGCTGGCATTGGCCTGGGCGATTTGGGCGGCGTCGCTCACCAGTTTTCAAAAATCCTCGTACGCGCTGCACTTAGCGGGCTGGACGATTCCTGGATATATCGGGCTCTATGCACTGCTTTTGAATGTGCTCCTCGCCCTCGTTGGCACGCTGCTGTTGCGCTCCCTGCGTTGGCACTCGACGGTCGATCATACCGATGCTGCAGCCTATGAGGAGCTGCGCCAGGATGCTTGACAAGGATCGGACGCACCCGAACAATCGGTGCCATCCGTTCACTCTTTTACTATAGAAGGCCCCCATGCATTCCCCAATTCGTTGCTCCGTCTCAAACCCTCTGCAAGCCGTAGAGGGCGGAAAATGACGGCGGGATGTATTGACGGCAAGGCGGTGGCGCAGCGCCTGCGGCTGGAGACCCGCGCCGGGGTGGAGGCTTTTCAAGCACGGCATGGACGGGCACCAGGTCTTGCAGTCGTGCTTGTGGGCTCGGACCCGGCCTCGCAGATTTACGTACAGCACAAGAAAAACGCCTGCGCACAAGTGGGCATCGTTTCCCATAGCTTACCCTTGGCAGCCGATGCCAGCCCAGAACAGCTACTGGCAGAAATTGCGCGCTGCAATGCCAACGACGAGATCGACGGCATTCTGGTGCAGTTGCCGCTACCGGCGCAGTTCGATGCCGAGACCATCATCGAAGCAATTGCCGTCACCAAGGATGTGGATGGTTTTCATCCGTACAACGTTGGTCGTCTCGCCCTGCGCGCTCCCGTGCTACGTTCCTGCACACCGGCCGGAATCATCACCCTGCTGCAAGAATATCGCATTTCAATCAAGGGGCAGGAAGCGGTCATCGTGGGTGCCTCGAATATCGTTGGGCGGCCCATGGCGCTGGAGCTCCTCCTCGCCGGCGCCACGGTTACCGTCTGTCATCGCTTTACCGCCGAGTTGGCCAGCCATGTATCCCGTGCCGACATTGTGGTTGCTGCGGCGGGCAAGCCAGGGCTGGTGCGTGGAGAATGGATCAAACCCGGTGCAACGGTGATCGATGTCGGCATCAATCGCCTCGCCGATGGTAGCCTGGTGGGTGACGTGGAGTATGAGGTCGCGGCACAGCGCGCGGCATGGATTACCCCGGTACCCGGGGGTGTGGGTCCGATGACGGTGGCGACCCTGCTGCAAAATACCCTGCTCGCCGCACGGATGCGTTGCGAGGGCACGCATGGCTGAAGCCGTCTCGGTCCCCGCACTTACCGATCCCAGTCTCTATTTCAACCGCGATCTCAGCATCCTCGAATTCAATCGTCGGGTGCTGGCTCTGGCCGAAGATGAGCAGATTCCGCTCCTCGAGCGTTTGCGGTTTTTGACCATTGTTTCGAGTAATCTCGACGAATTTTTTGAAGTGCGTTTTGCCGGGGTAATGCAGCGGCGCAAGTATGGCGCTGGCCCGCTGGGCCCAGACGGCCTTGGCGCCGAGGAGGAAATGCGCGCGGTTTCTGTGGTCGCCCACCAACTCATCACCGCCCAATACCTCTGTTTGAATGAGCGGTTGATGCCGGCGCTGGCGGCGGAAGGAATACGGCTATTACGGCGACGGGAGTGGAAGCCAGCGCAGAAGCGTTGGGTGGCAAGCTACTTCCGCTCGGAAATCTTACCCCTGCTCACCCCCCTGAGTCTGGACCCAGCCCACCCCTTCCCCAAGGTGCAGAACAAAGGGCTGAACTTCGCCATCGTCATCGAGGGGGAGGATGCCTACGGGCGGCACAGCCCGATTGCCATCGTGCAGGCACCACGCATTTTGCCACGCATCATTCAATTGCCGCCGGATATTGCCGGCCCGACGGATTTTGTTTTTTTATCCTCCGTCATTCACGAAAATGTGGATTTGCTCTTTCCGGGTCTCAAAGTACAGGGCTTTTACCAATTTCGCGTAACCCGTAATAGCGAATTGTTCGTCGACGAGGAAGAAGTCGATAATCTGCTCGATGCCATTGCCGATGAATTGACCACACGCCCATTTGGCGAGGCGGTGCGCCTGGAAGTGGCCAATAATTGCCCTGCTGAAGTCTCTGACTATCTACTTCGCCATTTTGATCTGCAACAAGAAAATCTCTATGTTCTTAGCGGCCCGGTAAACTTGTCACGGATGGCCGCCATCATCGATATGGTGCCTCGCCCCGACCTGCTCTACCCACCCTTCTGGCCCGGCGTGCCCGATCGCTGCCTGCGCAGTGAGGAGATTTTTGCCCAGCTACAGCGAGGACCGATTCTATTACATCATCCGTATCAAAGCTTTAGTCCAGTAATCGATTTTGTGCGTCAGGCAGCGGCCGATCCGCAAGTGCTCGGCATCAAGCAGACCTTGTACCGCACCACCAACGATTCGGCCATGGTACAAGCGCTCATGGATGCCGCGGTTGCCGGCAAGCAGGTAACCGCTGTCATCGAGCTCAAAGCGCGTTTTGATGAGGCCAATAACATCCGGTTGGCAGAAGAACTGGAAAGCGTGGGCGTGCAAGTGGTTTATGGTGTGGTAAAGCATAAAGTGCATGCCAAAATGATCTTGGTTTTGCGTCGAGAAAACGAGGGAATCCGCTTATACGGACATTTGGGTACCGGCAATTACCACCCGCGCAATGCCCGCATCTACACCGATTTCAGCTTGCTCACCGCCGATCCTGCCATAACCGCCGATATGAATGCCCTATTCATGCATATCACCGGTATTGGTCAAGCGCCGCAGCTCAAACAGCTATTGCAGAGCCCTTTTACTCTGTTTACAGGCATGCGCGAACGAATTGCGGCCGAAACCGCCCTCGGCCCGCGTGGGCGGATCATTATTCGGGTCAATGCGCTAATTGACCTGGATTTGATTCGTGATCTATACCAAGCCTCCCAGGCTGGCGTGCAGATCAGTCTCATCGTACGCGGTGCCTGTGCGCTGCGGCCGGGCATCCCTGGTGTTTCGGAAAATATCCGGGTGGTGTCGGTAGTGGGCCGTTTTCTGGAACATAGTCGAGTGTACTATTTTGGCCGCAATGGTAGCCCAGAAATCTGGCTCTCGAGCGCCGATTGGATGGGGCGTAACCTTTTTCGGCGCCTAGAAGTTGCCGTGCCGGTACGCGATCCCGAACTCAAAAAGCGGATTCAACGCGAGGCGTTGGAATTTTATTTGGCGGATCAGTGCAATGCCTGGGAGATGCAACCAGATGGCAGCTATCGCCCCTTGCACGGAGCAAAAAATGAATGCCAGGGAGCGCAACAAACCCTGCTTGGCGAATATGCCCGCGGAGGTAGCAATGACTAATCCCCAATGCCGAGTTTTGGTTTTGAACAGCAAGGGCGGCTCTGGAAAGACCACTCTCTCCACCAACCTGGCGAGCCTCCTCGCCCTGCGTGGCTCGGTGCTCCTTGCCGATCTCGACCCGCAACGCTCGAGCGTCAGTTGGGGAAATCGGCGCCCTGCCAGCCTGCCCAAAATCGATCTGATCGATGATCCGGAACGGGATTTTCGCGGCTATCCTGCCCGCGATTATGTCATTTTTGATGCCCCCGCTGGGCTGAAACGGGGACGGTTGGAGGACATGCTGGGCGAAGTCGAAGTGCTCCTGGTGCCCATTGCCCCCTCCCCCTTCGATATGGATGCCAGCCGAGAATTTTTGCAACGCCTCGACGAAATCAAGCGCTTTCGCAAAGGCAAGGTACGCATGGGGGTAATTGCCAACCGCGTCAAGGCACGCAGCCAAGCGGAGCGCCTCCTTGCGCAGTTCTTGGTCGACCTCGATCTGCCCTTGGTGGCAACCCTGCACGACAGCCAAGTCTACGTGCGCGCAGCCCTGGGCGGCTTGGGTTTGGCGGATCTTCGGGCACCCGAAGCGCGTAAGGAACTACCGCAATGGGCGCGCATTTTGCGCTTTGTACAAACCGGCGAGCTCTATGGAACGTGAGATCAAACTCGAGGTACTGCACCCCGAGCTGTGGCAGGAGGTACTCGCGCACCCCCTGGTGCAGGCCGAGACGCTCGCCGAGCGGGAGATGCATGCCATCTATTTCGATAGTCGCGATGGTGCCCTACGCGCCGCGGGGATTGCCTATCGCGTGCGGCGCGAGGGTGAAGACTGGGTTGCCACGGTAAAACTTGCGGGTTCCGCCCTGGGGGGGCTGCATGAACGACCGGAATGGAATGTTCCGGTGTACAACAACCTTCCCGATCTACGCATTTTTAGCGATCCCGAACTACAAGCTCGTCTGACGCCTTTTTTCGGACTGGACCTAGTGCCGACCATTGAAACTGCGTTTCAGCGTCGTGAACGGGAGATTTCGTATCAAGACAGCCGCATTTTGCTGGCGGCCGACTGGGGCGAGATTCGTGCGGGAGGGCAGCGTCGGGCCATTCACGAAATTGAGCTCGAATTGGTGGAGGGCGAAATTGCAGATTTGCTGCAGTTGGCGAGCGCGCTTTGCGCCAGTCTCCCCCTTTGCCCCGATGATGCCAGCAAACTGGCGCGCGGCTTGGCATTAGTACAAAAAATGCCGGCTATGCAGGCCCCGGAAAGCCCAGAACTGCGCGGTCGAGAAGGGGCTGGTACCGCGCTTGGCAGACTCCTACTCCTTCGGGCGCAAGGGATTCTGGGCGGCTTGGCGCGGCGGCAACTCAACGACAGTCGCGCCTTGCACGAGTTGCGCAAAGAAGTGCGCGCCCTCCGCGCCCTACTGCGCTTTAGTAAGGGTGCGGACCCTGAGGATCGACTGCGCGGCGTGCGCAACGGGCTTGCGGTGTGGTTTCATGAGCAAAGCCTGCGCCGCGATTTAGATTCTCTTGCGGAGCATTGGCTTGGCCTGGCACCCAAACTGGGCATGGACCCGGTACCCCTAGAGCAAGCCCTAACAGGACTGCACAACCCAGCACGCGACTTGCGCGTGGATGCCCGGGCGCGCCTGGCAGCAGAGCTTCTTGCCCTCTGGGCGCAGCTGCTGCGCTATCCGCTGCAGGACGAGGAAACGTTGCGCGAGTACAGTGAAGAACGCCTGCGCCGCATGGATGAGCATCTTGCCTTTTCCGACCCGGATCAGGTAGCCGACTTCCATCGCCTACGGATTGCCCTCAAGCATCTGCGCTATACCCTTCACTTTTTGGAATCGCTCTGGCCGAGCAAAGATCGTAAAGCGTTGCAAAAGCAGCTCGCAGTCCTCTTGGACGGGGCAGGGGTAATCCGCGATGCGCAAATCGCCCAGCAACAGTTGCCGCACCTGATCAGCACCGGCAGCATCAGCAAAGAACTTGCCTTTAGCGCCGGTGTGTTACTTGGCTACCTTGAAGGGCGCCGCGAGCGCGAAATCCGCCGCTTTCGCAAACACTGGGATCGCCTACGCGAAGCCGAACGCCCTTGGGACTAGGGAGAAGCTAGGCATCGGTCGCCAGGAATCACCTCCAGCATAACGACTGCTGATCATAGATAAATAAACCGGTTAGCAAACAAATACAGGGCCAAAAGCAAGCTCCGAAGTGTCTGGAAACGAGGTGTCTAGGAAACGTTGTTTAACTTTTAATCTTGTTTTATAACCTTTTTTAAATAAAAAACGAAATCTTTGTTTTGTCGTTCAGCTTGATCCTTAGCAATCTGAACAGCCGTTTGTTCTGATTCACAATCAATCGTGATTGGCACCGTACCTTTGGATTTATTATCCTTTTTTAGATCGTAATATACTTTGTATTTAGCCATCGTAGCTCTCCATTAAAAGATACGTTATATAATTTATTTACGCAAGAAATTTTTAATTTTCAGAAAAATTAACCCGCTAAAAAATCGCCGCTTTTTATTTGGAAAAGACCATCTACTTTCCTATTATAAAAATAAATAAAGCATTCACGTTTTCTTTTATCTTTCATCGTGACAAAATCTTTCTTTCTTATGAATTCGTTAGGCGTTGGAAATTCTTCTCCATACTCTTCGTACCTATCAATTTCCTTGATAACATCAATATTTTTTAACCTGTAAACCTCACCAATAACAATGTCACGCGGGTCTTTGCTTGGAATTAGTGCCGGATAATCATCCACTCGATATAATTTTCCTTTGTAATACGCCTCTCCAATATAATCAGAATTACAATTAAGCAATTTATGCATATCGTTATTGTTAAACTTTCTAAGCGTTCCGTAAACAAACAGGAATTCATTTTTCATTGTCAACCTCATCAACGAAATTTAATAGTTTCTCAAAACCCTCGTTAACCATGTAGTTCCTGATGATGTCATGTTTTCCAAGAAGAGAGATATAATACTTAAACATACTTCTAACATCTTTTACTGTTATTTGACCGGTTTCTACAAGTATAAATATAAAATGAAAAAAGTTAAGGTAATCAACAACTTTTTCTTCTAGATCAATATCCGTATGTAATACTAGTTTGTTTTTTAGGTCATCGTAATTCTCATCATCAATATAGTCTAACAATTTTCTGACGTCGTGATATCTTCTTTTGCGATAGAAATCATTATAAAGTTTCGATAACCACTTTGCCTTCGCTACTCGCCTGGAGAGCAAAGCGAGGGCGAGTGGTCCCCGGCAGGGCACGCGGTGTACTGCATCCGCCGAAACGACCGCGAGAGCTGGGAGTGTAGGCGCGTGCAGTGCC
>JAWNZB010000028.1:0-23148 GCA_038447835.1 Candidatus Igneacidithiobacillus chanchocoensis
TTTGAGCTTCGATGCTCCAGTTATGGGCCTCGAAAAAGGCGTAAACAGAAACGCGGTTGGCTTTGCCCGAGAACGGAAAATGACCTGCCATGGAAAGCTCCTCTGTGCGAAAAAATCCGGCCGATTATAGCCCCATTTTCGCTTTTGCAGATAGCAAGGGATTTTTTAGCGGGGATAACCCTCGCCAATGACGCTCGCCTCTGCCGTCGATACTATTCTCAGCCACCACCGAGAATGCGATGGTACAGCGCTGCGTATTCTTGCGCCGCTCGTCGCCATCCGTAGTCTCCGGTCATGCCCCGGCGCTGCAGCTCCTGCCAGTGATCGCTATGCTGATAATGGCGTAGTGCGCGGTGAATGGCGTCGCGAAGCCCTTCCTGCGTGGCGGGGGCAAAGGCAAAGCCATTGCCGCCCCGGGCGTCGTAATCGATATCGCGAACCGTATCCGCCAGACCGCCGGTGCTATGCACGATGGGCGGGCTGCCGTAGCGCAAACTGAACATTTGGTTGAGGCCACAGGGCTCAAAGCGGGACGGCATCAGAAAGGCATCGATGCCTGCCTCGATGCGGTGCGCGAGGGCCTCGTCGAAGCCGATATAGACGGCAACCTGCCGCGGAAAGTCCTGTGCCAATCGACGGGCGGCATCCTGGTATCGCGGTTCGCCGCTACCGAGGAGGACGAGCTGTATCCGCTCCCGCAGCAGTTCCGGCGCCAGATCGAGCACCAGATCGCAGCCTTTTTGCTCCACCATGCGGCTGATCATACCGATAACGAAGACTTCCGGATCGGGATAGAGGCCGAGCTGATGCTGCAGCGCCGCTTTGCAGCGTGCTTTGCCACGCAAGTCTTGCACATGATAATGGGCGGGCAGATAGGGGTCGGCAGACGGATTCCAGCGCGCGTCATCGATGCCATTGAGAATGCCCGTCAAAACGCCACTGCGGGCGCGCAGCAGACCATCGAGTCCCATCCCGAAGGCCTCGCTTTGAATTTCTTGGGCATAGCTTGGGCTGACGGTGCTGAGGGCATCGGCATAAATCAAGCCCGCCTTGAGGAAAGAAAAACTGCCATAGAGCTCGGTGCCGGCGGGATGAAAGTCGGCGGCGGGAAGGTGTAACGGTGGGCGGACGTCGGGAGAAAAACGCCCCTGGTAGGCGAGGTTGTGGATGCTGAGCAGGGTTGCTGGGCGCGGCGCGCCGACGCGGCTTTCGAGGGCGAGCAGGTAGGGCGCCAGTGCGCCCTGCCAATCGTGGGCATGGACCAGATCCATCCGCCCCGGCAAAAAGGGAATACGCCCTTGGGCGAGTTCCACTCCCATGCGGTTGAGATAGGCAAAGCGCAGGGCATTATCGGGCCAATCTTCGCCGTGGGCATTTTGGTAAATGCCGCCGCGCTCATAGAGCTCTGGCGCGCGCACGAAGAGGGTGTGGGGTTCTTGCGCCAAGCTCCAGAGCTCGGCTTGGCGGTCCGTGTAGGGAGTGGTAAAACTTCCTAGGTAACGCAAATCGCCGGGCTGTGGCTGGCCGTAGTAGGGTTGCAGTACCCAGGTTTCGATCCCGAGTGCACGCAATTGCCCTGGGAGTGCGCCGATGACGTCGCCAAGGCCGCCGGTCTTGGAGTAGGGCGCCATCTCCGACGCTAGAAAGAGAACCCGCACGTTGTTGCTCCTGCACCGAATGAAATTGGGCTAAAAGTAACACTGGCCACAGTTGTCGGCCACTTTTGAAAGTTCCTCGGCGCTGCCGTAGTATGCTCGAACACAAAAATTGCGCGAGGGTAAAAATGGAAGTCTGTGAGCGCTTCAAGGAGTTTCGCGATCGAAATCGTTGTGTGGTCTATTTTCCCAATACCCATGCCGAGGAAGAGCCCGAGGCCTATAGCGCCTTTCTCGCCCTCATGCGCGTACAAATGGGGATCATGATTCTGGCTCCGGATCGGGAAGAGCGTTTCGAGCCCGTCTACCGCGATGCGCTCAAATACCATTTACAGACCATTCGCCATAGTCGTCTCTTTACCAGCTATGTGCCAATCAAATCGCGGGTGTACTTTGTGGAGACCATCGCCCTGCGCGATGCTTTCTATGCTTGTGCGGACTTCTGCGTTCCGGGAGGAACATTGGTGGGCGGTGAGGTGGACCTGCAAAGCCCCATCCGCGCCGGTTGCCCCATCCTCTTTGGGCCGAAGATGCCAGACAATGCCGATCGTCGTGGGCTGCTCGCTGCCGGGGCGGCGCGCTATGCCGAAACGCTCGAAGACATCGTCGAACAGGCACGGGATTGGCTCAAGGATCCAGCCAGTGCCAAGACGGTTGCCGCCAAGGCGCAAGACTGGTGGCGTGCCCAGGGACGCAGTTTGTAGCTGCTATCTCTCGCTCTTGATGCGGAAGGGGTAGAGAGACTCGTAAAAGTTGTCCATGGCCGCGCCTTGGGTGTCGTAGCCCGTAACCTGCAGGCGATGGTCGTGCACTTGGATGTACACGTGGCAGGCACGCTGGGGTGCCTGCTGCGGGGCCGGGCCAAGCACAAAGGCAGGTCCCGGGGCACCGCAGGCCGGGCTTGCCGCAACCGCATTCCATTCCTGCAGCAAGGCCTGGCTCCATCGCGCAGCATCCCCGGAAAGCCAGAGGGCGCGATAGTTCTTCCACGCCAGCAAGGTCTGCTGATGGGCGTTGGCGTCGCTACCGTCGAGCTCCAGCTGCCGCTTGTGCAAAAAATCGAGAGAGTCAAGGGCGATACTCAAGTTGTTGCGCACGGTTGCCTGGGCCTCGATGACTTGCCAGCTGAGTACTGCAGCAAAGACTGCATACGCACCGATGCTGGCAAAGAGGAGATAGGCAAAGCGCCGCCGCGCCTTGGGCTCGATGCTCATGCGGACGGACGCCGGGAGTCGCCCTTGCCGTGCTGCTCAGATTTCTGGGCGGCACGGCGCTCGGCCAGGGTGCCCACTTCGTAGTGAATGAGCAGACGATTTTCCTTGGCGAAGTGGAGGATTTCCTTGTAGGCCTCGGGGCGGATCTGTTCCAGCTCCTCATCCATGATGATCGCCGCGTTGCCATTGATAGTGGCAGGCTCGATCATCGGTAGGTAGTGGATCTTGTGGTCGCTGCCAAAATGCGCCAAGCCCACTCCCTCGATGAGCATCTCTGCCCAAGCCGAGGGACGAAACTTGCCACCTTTGTCATTGACACCCTCGATGATGATCATGACGCCCCCTTTTCCTTCAGCGCGCCATAGCATAACCCAAGAGTCGTCGGAGCGGAAAAGCGCGAACGAAGGAAGGATGGCTGCTGCATCAGTTATCTTGCGCGAGCTGGAAGTTTTCTAGGAATTCCGCAAAGGCCGAACCGATTTCCGGATGGCGCAGGGCAAAGTGGACGGTAGCCTGCAGGTAGCCGAGCTTGTCACCGCAGTCGAAGCGTTGGCCCTGGAAACGGTAGGCCAGCACCTGCCGCTCGCCAAGCAGCTTGGCGATGGCATCGGTGAGCTGAATCTCGCCGCCGGCACCCGTCGTCGTATTTTCGAGAAAATGAAAAATGCGCGCGGGTAGAATGTAGCGACCCACCACGCCCAGATTGGAGGGAGCCTCTTCTGGCTTGGGCTTTTCGACAATGCGGCTGACCTGATAGATCTGTTCATCCCAGGCACGCGCCTCGACCACACCATAGCGGGTGCTGTGCTCGTAGGGGATCTCCTCGACTCCGAGAATACCGGCCTGGTAGCGATGATGCTGCTCGACCATCTGTGCCAAGACCGGCTCTTCCGCCAGCATCAGATCGTCGGCGAGGAGGACGGCAAAAGGCTCTTCGCCCACCACTGGGCGCGCCATCGATACCGCATGCCCAAGACCCAAGGGATAGGGCTGACGCAGATGGATGATGCTGACGTTGCTGGGCACAATGGCCCGCACCTGTTCCAAGAGGGCGTTTTTGCCCTTTTTCTCGAGTTCGACCTCGAGCTCATAGGAAACGTCGAAGTGATCGGCAATGGCCCGCTTGCCGCGCCCGGTGATGAAGATCATCTGGTCACAACCGGCGGCAATCGCTTCTTCTACCGCATATTGGATCAGGGGTTTGTCGACCACCGGCAGCATTTCCTTGGGGCTTGCCTTGGTGGCTGGCAGAAAGCGAGTGCCAAGCCCCGCCACCGGAAAAACTGCCTTACGTACGCGATCCATGCTTCCTCCGTTGGGTTGATGAATAATCAATCGACTTCTTGTGGCTGCTGCTCCGGCAGCACCCTTTCCCGCGCTGCTCGCCCACTGCCCACACCGCCGGCCATGGCAAAGCGTAAGGCCTGCTGCGGGCTCATTTCGGGCAGGGGAATGACGCGGCTACGGGGCACTACGCAAGTGAACCCGCCCACCCCATAACTCATGGGAACAAAGACGGCGATGCAGTCTTCGTCGGCAATGCTGGATAGTTCCGGAAGCTGGTCACGGGTGACCAGTCCAACGATGTAGCCCATGTCGCCCTCCTGGCGCAACAGCACGGCACTGCGAAAGCCGCGCTCCTTGCCGCCAAAGAGCAATTCGACGGTCTCCTGGATCGTGCTGTAGAGACTGTGCAGAACGGGAATGCGCTCGAGCAGGGCATTGAGGCGCTCAAAAATCCAGGCAGTGAAGACGTGCGAAGCGAGAAAGCCGACGGCAAAGATGCAGAGCAGGGTGAGAATGATGCCGAGGCCGGGGATGTCCATACCAAAAATGGCGTGGATGGGGGCGGCAAAAATGCTATCGACCCAACCGCCCACTACGAGCACTACGTAGATGGTCAGTCCAATTGGCAAAGAAATGAGCAGACCTTGGATGAACCAGCGGCGCGGATGCCAACGCCGCTGCAGGGTCATCTTTGGGTTGGGCAAGGGCAGCATCAGTTTGGGGGCCTCGTTGAGCTTCGCGCGGGCTAAGTATAAACGCGACTGTACCGCAAGATCATCCGCGGGTCGCTATGCCTCCGTATCGCCCTTGAAGTCCTCGGGGCGTAAGCCATGCTTGCGCAGCAGCTTGTAGAGGTCGGTGCGATGGCGCCCGGCAATGCGCGCAGCGCGCGAGATGTTGCCGTCGGTACTGTGCAGCAGGGTCTGCAGGTACTGCCGCTCGAAAGCGGCACGCGCCTCGTGCAACTGGGCAAAGGCGGGAGTCTCGGCGCCGCGACCCGGATCCGGAATGGCGGCGGCCTTGATCCAGCCGTCGGGGCTCAAGGCAAGCGCTTGGGTAACGGCATTCTCGAGTTCACGCACGTTTCCGGGCCAGGGGCGCTGCAGGAGTTTATCGAGGGCGCCGGAGTCGAAGCCCTGAATCTCCCGCCCCAAGCGACTGGCTTCACGATCGAGAAAATACTGGGCGAGGAGCAAGATATCCTCGGGACGCTCGGCGAGGCTCGGCACCCGCAGGGGCACGACATAGAGGCGATAGTAGAGATCCTCGCGGAATTTTCCGGCGTTGAGAAGGGCATGAATATCCTGGTGGGTGGCACTGATGATGCGCAGATCGACGGGGTACTCGGCGCGACCACCGACCGGACGCACCTGCCCCTCCTGCAGCACCCGCAATAGCTTGACCTGCAAGGCCAGAGGCAGGTCGGCGACCTCGTCGAGAAAGAGGGTGCCGCCATGGGCGCTGCGCAGTAAGCCCATATGGTCGGCACCGGCGCCGGTAAAGGCCCCTTTCACATGGCCGAAGAGCTCACTTTCGGCCAGGTCGGGGGCGATGGCGCCGCAATTGATGGCGACAAAGGGACCATCCTTGCGGGTGCTGGCCAGATGAATGGCGCGCGCCACCCGTTCCTTTCCCGCGCCGCTCTCACCACTGAGGAAGACACTGGCTTGGGTCGGTGCCACGCGGGTTACATCGGCCATCAGGTCGGCCATGGCGCGGCTGCGATAGAGCAGACTGCGATTGGCCTGTTGACGCAGAGTCTCCCGTAGGTAGGAGGTTTCCTGGCGGCTCTGCCGCTGTTCTAGGGCAGATTGGATGAGCTCCTGCAGTTCCTGATGCTGGAAGGGCTTGGCCAGATAGCCGAAGGCATTGGCGCGCATGGCGGCAACGGCATTGGGGATACTGCCGTGGGCGGTGAGGAGTAGAACCGGCAATTCCGGATCTCTTTCCTGCACCTGCTGCAGCAAATCCATACCGTCGATATCGGGCATGCGCAGATCGCTGATCACCAGGTCGGGAAGCTGCTGCTCCAGTTGTTGCAGAAGCAGGGTCGGGTGACGAAAACTGTGCACCTGATGTCCTTCGCTTTCGAGCCAAAGGCCGAGCACGCGCAGAAAATCCGGGTCGTCATCGACGACGAAGATGGTGGCCAGAGAGAGGTCCTCGTTCAATGGGGTTTTCCTTGCAGGCTCTTCTGCGCCTCTGACTGCAACAGGGAGTTGAGGCGGTCGAGCTGCTGTTTTTGCGCAGTATTTTCGGCCTTCAGATGCGCGATTTGCGCTGCCAGGGTATTGTTTGCCGCGTCATTGGGGCAAGAGTGCGGCGGCTGCGCCGATGGCTGCCACGACGCCACCAAATTGCGCCAAGGCTGTACTTCTTGCGCCATCTCTGGATTCTGCGCCGCCATGGCGAGTTCCGAACGCGCCGCAGCAATGGCATTGGGCGTAAGAGGTTGCGCTTGTAGATAGTGGCGGGCAAGATCGAGATGAATCCGCGCGCAGGCGTAAGAACTTGCTGCGCCGCAGTGGGCGAGCGACTGCAGCAGCTGCGCCTGGGTAGACACGGTGGTAGTGGGCGCAGGAGGTAGCTGCTGGGCACAGGCGCTCAGCAAGAGGACAGCAGTAAGAACGGCAAGCAGGCGCTTAGGCATTGCTATCCGCTGCCGGCAACCAGAATTCTGCCAAAAGCCCTGGGCTGACATTGCGGAGCCTTATGCGTCCGCCCTGTGCCTCGACAAGCTCCCGGGCGATCGGCAGCCCGAGCCCGGTTCCCTTGCTCAGAGCACCCTTTTCCGGCACTTGAAAAAATTCCTCGAAGACCTTCTCCAGCATGGATTCCGGAATGCCTTTGCCATAATCGCGCACGGCGAAGTGTACCTCGTTGCCTTCGGCATCGACAGTTAGTTCGACCAGGCTCTCGGCCGGGGCATATTTATAGGCATTGGTGAGTAGATTGCTGAGGATTTGCGCCAGACGCTGCGGATCGGCACGCACTGCACGCTGACTACGACAAGCAATTTGCAGCCGCTGTTTTTTCTGCTCGAGCAGGGAGCGAAAGCGCCGCTCGAGCTCGTGGAGCAGGGTTTCCGGGGCGAGGGTTTCGATGTGGTAGTCGAGGCTGCGGGCGCGCAGGGCGTGCAGATCGAGCATTTCCTGAATGGCTATGAAGAGCTCCTGCATTTGCCGCGTAATGATTTCGAGGATTTCCCGTTGCCGCGCGTCGAGGGCGCCAAAGCGCTCACTGAGGAGCAACTCCGCCCCGGAACGTGCCGAGGCCAGGGGTGTTTTGAGTTCATGGGAAATTTGGCTGAGAAAGAGATGGCGCAACTTCTCCTCCTCTTCCAGCCGTTCTTGCATGAGGGTAATGCTGTTGGCAATGGCGCGCAGTTCGGGCGGCCCGACCTCGGCAACCTGGGCGCTTTTGCCGCTGGCGATGTCTTCGAGGGCGGCACGGATGGTCGCCAGCGGTCGGCTGAGACTGACCTTGACTCGCCAAGTCACCAAAATGGCGAGTATTGCACTAAAAAAAACCAGGGCAAGGATGAGCCAAGTAGCGTGTTGCCGGGCCAGAGCGGCACGTGCTGCCTCTTTTTGGAACAGTTGCTGCAAGAGGGCGCGTAATTGCTGGAGACCCGTGTCGAGCTGCTCTTGCTGTAGCGGTTTCGCTTCACTCGCAGAAAAGTTCTGCAGTTGCGCCTGCATGTTGCGCACAACGGCCGCAATCTGCGGGTGCTGGTCCAGCTGCGGGAGCAGGCCAGCAAGTTGTTCCTGCTCCTTTTGCAGGAGGTCGCTACTGATTTTTCGGTATCCCTGGCCGGGTAAGAGTGCGCCCAGGCGCAGGTAGAATTCTGCCTGCTGCTGCAGAGCCTCGATGCGCAGGATATCGCGCTGTAGGGGAATGGCGACTTGCAGCAAAGTGTCGCTACTTTCCTGCAGGGTGCGCACCGCCTGCAAAGCGAGGGCACTGATGGCACTGACGGCCAGAAACACCGCGAGAGCGACCCAGAGTACCCGCCGCAGCAGCGAGCTCGGTCGACGCTCCCGCATTGCCGCTACGGTTGCGGTCGAAGGAAAGGAACCCGGTAGACTTGCCTGGATATCTTGCATGACCCTCAGTCTACTGCTTCCCCGTATTTTCGCTACTGTAGTCGATTAGCCACGCTCTGTCTCAGGGAGTCGTGACGTAATCGACTGATTCGTATGCTTACAAGATGGTGGCATATGGATTGCATTAGTAAAATCGCATATTCTGATGCAATAAGGAGGCCACCGATGCAACTCTTCACTCTGGAAACATCTGGTCTGGGCAATCGTTATGCCCTAATCAGCCGCGCGCAAGAAATCCTGCTCTTGGATTTTCATGCCCTAACCCTGGAAGAGGATCTGGATCGCGTTCTCGAGCACCTTCCCGAACCGCGTAGCGTGGCAATCCTCCAAACCCGACGTGCACCTGCCTTGGGTGCGGCGCGCGAGCGTTTGCAGCTGCTCCTGCCGGAGGCTGTGGCGTTGGGGCCAGATGATGACATCTCTGCCCTAGAACCTCTGCGGATCAACGGCGACTTGCTACAGATCCTGCCGCTGGGTAATGGCCATTGGGGTTACCGAATGCGAGAGTTCTTGTTTCTTGGCGCCGTACGCGACGCCCTAGGGCGCTGGCGGGGTGATGCCGCGGGCCGTAGTCTGCTTGCCCAGGCAGAGCCGGGTCGGCGGCGGCTCTGGGCCTTCCCGGCGGCGGCAGAGGGAATCGTCGATTTGGCGGCGGTGCGCGCGGGCCTAGCCGCCTAGGTCTTGGCTGGCATCCGCCAGCAGTTTGTGGGCGGCAGCATGGATGCTTGCGTCGATTTTGCTACCGCCAAGCATGCGGGCGATCTCGTCGCTACGCGTTTGGGCGTCGAGAAGGCGAATGCGGCTTTCGGTTTGCCCATCCTGCACCGACTTTTCGACCAGCAAATGCTGATGACCATGGGCGGCCACCTGCGGTAGGTGTGTGACGCAGAGCACCTGGTGCGTGCGCCCAAGCTGGCGCAGCAGGCGGCCGATGCGCTCGGCGACGGCGCCGCCAACGCCAACGTCCACTTCATCAAAAATCAGCGTTTCTATGCCCTCGAGCTGCAGGAGCACCTGCAAAGCGAGGCTGATACGTGCCAACTCGCCACCCGAGGCAACCTCGGCGAGGGGCTGGGCGGGGTGGCCGGGATTGACGGAAATCCAAATCTGCAGCACATCCCAGCCTTGCGCTCGCCAGTGGGCCTCGCCGGACTGGGATTCGAGCCGCAACTCGACCACCGCATGCTGCATGCCCAAGGCCCGTACCTGCTCTTGCAGGGCCTGCGCGAGTTTTGGCGCGGCGGCGGCACGAGTCCGGCTCAACGCAGCGGCCGCTGCGGCGTATTGAAGCCGGTGTCGTTCGAGTTTTGCCGCGGCCTCTGCCAGCGGATCGCTGCTGCCCTCTGCGGCGGTAAATTCGTCCTCGAGCTCGGTAAGCAGGGCAAGGAGGCCGTCTAGATCGCGGCGATGCTTGCGCTGCAAGTCCTGTAGTTCCTGCAAGCGTCGAGCGATGCTTTCCAGGCGCTCGGGATCGGCCTCGAGCTGATGCAGATAGCTGCGCAGTTCCTCGACTACGGTGCCGGCTTGAATCGTCGCCTCTTCCAGCAGCGTCGTTGTCTCTTGCAGACGCGCGTCTTTCTGCCGAGCCTGCTGGAGGCCGCGCTGTGCCTCCCCGAGGCGTCGCAGGGCGCCATCATCGCTGTCGAGGGCGAGGAGGGCTTGGTCGACACCGGCACGGATCTGCTCAACGGCAGCCAAACGCCGCTCTTCGTCTTGCAATTCTTCCCACTCTCCTGGCCGCAGCTTGGCCTGCCGCAGTTCTTGCAGCAGAAACTGTCGCCACTCCCGTTGCGAGGCGTCCTGGGACTGGGCGGCTTGGCGTTCTTGCCAAAGCTGCAGGGCATCGCGCCACTGCCGCCACAGGGCGGCAAGTTGGGTCAGGGCGGCTTCGCTGTCGGCAAAACGATCCAGTAGTGCCAGTTGCCGCTCGGGCTTGAGCAATTGCAGATGCGCGTGTTGCCCCAAAATATCGAGGAGCAGGCCGCCGAGTTCCCGCGCCTGTTGGCTGCTGATGGCGCGACCATTGAGAAAAAGCCGGCTACGCCCTTGCAGCGGCAGGATGCGGCGCAGAATCAATGTTTCCTCGGTGGGTAGGCCTTGCTCTTCCAACCAGCGATCCGTCGCCTCGTTGCCGCTGAAACTGCCGAGGATTTCCGCCTGCTCGGCGCCATGCCGCACCATCTGCGGCGTACCCTTGTCGCCCAGCAGGAGGGCGATGGCATCGATGAGGATGGACTTTCCCGCCCCCGTCTCGCCGGTCAGCACCGTCAGGCCGCTGCCTAAACTGATATCCAGGGAGCGGATTAGGGCAAAATCGCGAATCTGTAAATCGAGCAGCATCAGTCCTCGCCGGGGGGTTCGGCCCAGTGCAGTTTGTCGCGCAGGATGGCGAAAAAGTCCTGCTCCCGCGGGTGGAGGAACACGGCATCGCAATCTGCCCGCTGCACGTGGATCTCGTCGCCGGCAACCATGGGGAAGGAATTGTGGCTATCGAGGCTGAGGGCTGCCGGATGACGGGCGGCACTGAGGCGAAAGCGCAAGGGTAGATGGTCGGGCAGGACGATGGGGCGGGTGCTCAGGGTATGGGGGCAGATGGGCACCAGCAACAGGGCGCTGAGCTCGGGGGTGAGAATGGGACCGCCGGCGGAGAGCGCATAGGCAGTGGAGCCGGTGGGAGTAGAGAGAATCAGACCATCCGCCCGCTCGGTGTAGAGTTGCTTGCCGCCAAGCTGCACCTGCAACTCGATCATGCTCTCGCCACAGCCCTTGTGGACGAAGACCTCGTTGAGGGCAAGGCCTTCGCCAACACGGGTCCCTTCTCGCCAAAGCTCCGCCCGCAATACGCTACGCCGATCCTTACGGTAATCGCCCTGCAGGATTGCAGGCAGGGTGCGCGCGATGTCTTGGAGCGAGATATCGGCCAAAAAGCCCAGCCGTCCCAGATTGATGCCGAGGATGGGTACATTGCGCCCGGCAAGCTCGCGGGCGCTGCTGAGCAGGGTACCGTCGCCGCCGAGGGCAATGACCAAGTCCTGCGGATTTGCCTCGTCGAGGCTATTGAAGGCGGGAAGATTGGGAAAATGTTCCTGATAGCGGGCATCGATGCGAAGATCGCAGCCCCAGCCGCGCAGGGCTTCGGCGAGCTGGGCAAGGGCGGGTAGGGCGCTACTGTCGCGGTACTTGCCGAGGAGAAAGATGCGCGCAAAGGCGGTCATGGAAATCTTTTCCTCATTGCTGTAGCGGGTGGCCGCAGTGGCTGCAGAACTGGTCGGCAGAGCCAACACTCTGGCCACATTGCGGGCAGTAGGCGATGGGTATCGGCTTGCTCACCGCAGGCGGTGGCGGGGATAGCGGTGCTGGGCAAGCCGGGGCGGGCGCCGCCTGGTCTTTCTTTTCGTCCACCAAGGCCCAAATAAGAGAGCCGAGCCAGCCGACCAGGCTCCAACCAAGAAAGAGATTGAGCATGAAGATGGCCAGAAAATTGCGCGCCGAGCGGGAGTAGGCAATGACGCTGGGGAGGAAGTAGATCGCGGTCCCAACCACGATCATGAAGATGATGGCAATCATCATCCAAGCTGCCAGGTATGCGTGGTCCATGCTTCCTCCGGTTAGTCCCGAGGCAATTATTCCACAAGCGCGTCGCCCCGGCGACTTGGCCCCTTGCCGTCCTGGCGCTATGCTGCCGAATAGAACTTCTTGCAAAGGAACCCCGTAATGCGTGTCGAATTTCCCATCATCAATCGCCTCGGTCTGCATGCCCGCGCCTCGGCAAAATTCGTCAGCATCTCCGCACGCTACCCTTGTCAGGTATGGCTGGAGCGGGATGGGCATCGGGTCAATGGCAAGAGCATCATGGGCTTGATGACGTTGGCAGCGAGCCAGGGCACCGTGCTCACCCTGGAAACCGAGGGCGAGCAGGAAGCCGAGTGTAGCGCCGCCCTCTGCGCCCTGGCCGCCAACTACTTTGGAGAGGGCGAGTGACCTTCGAACTGGCAGGTATCGGCGCGGCGGCGGGCATTGCCATTGGCACCGCCGTGGTGCTCGAGCCGGCTGCCATCGAAATTCCCGACTACAGCATCGCCGCGGCCGATGTCGATGCGGAGGAACAGCGCCTGCGTAGCGCCTTGGCCCTGGCGCGGGATGAGTTGCTGCGAGTGCGGGAGGCAATCCCTCGCGATGCCCCCCAAGATACCCGGCTCTTCATCGACGCCCACCTGCTCATGCTCGACGACCCTGCCCTACGCGATCGGCCCATTCGTCTCATTCGCGAACAGCGCCGCAATGCCGCCTGGGCCCTGCACCACGAGCGTGAGCGTCTTCTCGAAGTCTTTGCGCGGATGGAGGATGCCTACCTGCGCAGCCGCAGCGAGGATGTGCTGCAAGTTACGGATCGCGTATTGCGGCATCTGGTCGGTGCCCAGGTGGCGCAGCTGGCTGCAGCAGACCGGATCATCGTCGCCGCGGAACTGAGCCCTGCCGACACGGTCCTTCTCAAAAATGGCTCGGTCCTTGGCTGGGTGACGGATTTCGGCGCCGCTACCTCGCACTCCGCAATTCTAGCGCGTAGCCTTGGCCTGCCGGCGGTGGTTGGCACCCACCAGGCAACCCGCTTGCTGCGCAGTGGCGATCAGCTGGTGGTGGATGGCGAGAATGGCACGGTGCTCGTCAACCCGAGCCCAGAACTGCTTGCCGACTACCGCGAAATTCAAGAACGGCGGCAACGTCGGCGGCGTCTGCTCGAAGAGGAGCGAGACCTGCCGGCGATTACCCCCGACGGCACGGCGATTCGCCTCTTTGCCAACATCGAATTGCCCGAGGACGTGGAAGGCGTAAAGCGCAGCAATGCCGAAGGCATCGGCCTTTTCCGCAGCGAGTTTCTCTTCATGAATCGCGCCGACAGTCCCAGCGAGGAAGAGCAATACCAGGCCTTTGCCCGCGTGTTGCGGGAACTGCCGGGCACCGAGATCACCATTCGTTCCGTCGATGTCGGGGCCGATAAGCTGCTCGCCGATAGTGATCTGCAACTCCATGCCCAGGGCCTCAATCCTGCCTTGGGGCTGCGCGGGTTGCGACTGTGCCTGCGGCGCCCCGACTGGTTTCGTCGCCATCTGCGCGCCATCCTGCGCGCTTCGGCGTTGGCGCCAATACGGCTTATGCTGCCCATGGTCAGCACCATCCACGAGGTGCAGCAGGTGCGGCAGCTGGTGGGGCAACTGCAGCGCGAGTTGCGTGCCGAGGGGCACGCGGTGGCCGAGCACTTGCCCATCGGCATCATGGTAGAGATTCCTGCCGTTGCCATGGCAGCGCATTGTTTTGCCGAAGTCTCGGATTTTTTCTCCATCGGTACCAACGATCTCACCCAGTACGCCCTGGCGGTGGATCGCGGTGATGACGACGTCAACGGCCTGTTCGATCCCCTGCATGTCGGGGTGTTGTCGATGATCCAACATACCATCGCTGCCGGTGCGGCGGCGGGCATCCCCGTTGCCATGTGTGGCGAAATGGCCGCCAATCCGCAGTGGACCCCGCTTCTGCTGGGTCTTGGTCTGCGCCAGTTCAGCATGTATCCGGGTGCCATTCCCGAGGTGAAGGCGGCCATTCGTCACTGCGATCTGGAGGAAGCCAAGGTTCTGGCGCTGGCTGCCCTGACCGGAGATGCGGCCATCGCCTCGCCGGCGGATGATGGCGCGCACTGAGCGCTTTGCCTGGCTAGGACTCGCCTTTTTCGTCCTGGTCTTGGCGACGTATGTGGGTGTCGTTGTTGGTGTACCGCGATATCTTTTGGCGCGGGTACTCAGCAACGCCCTGCAAGAGCCAGTCGCCCTCGCCCAAAACCCGCGAGTGGCTACCAGTGCTTCCGGTTTGATGCTGGAGTTATCGGGGCTGCGGGTTGGCAAACGACTGCTGCAAGTGCATCGTCTACAGGCTTTTTGGTCATGGCGAGCAATCCGCCGAGGACGCTGGTACGATCTGAGTTTGCGTCTTGATGCGCCACGCTTGCGCGGCCCTTGGCCCCGTCGCGGCGGCTCGTCTGGGGAGGCACCCACCCTTCCGGCGCGTATCGATATCCACAATGGCGAAGTCACCTGGCCTGTCGGTGGCAAAGAACTACAGTTGCGCGACTTGCAGCTGCGCTACCAAGCGAAGCAGGGGGGGAGCCTCGATGGCCAACTGCGCTACGGCAGCCAAAGCCTTCGGCTCCATGGTCTCTACCAGATGCCAATGGGAGGCAAGGAGGGCGTGCTACGCGTACATGCCGTGGGTGCCGAGGAAGCTCTGCAGATGGCGGCGCAGCTGCAAACCACGGGCGCCGCCATACGCAGCCAGCAGGGAAAGTTGAGCCTGCGTTGGGAGGGGTACGCGGGCACCTGGCAATGGCAGGGGCTGCACTATGTTCCCGGGCAGGAGACCCTACAGATACAGCACTGGCAGCTGCGAGCGCAGCCGCAGTTGCAGGGGGAGGGCAGTTTTACTCTGCACTGGCATAAGCCTCTGCATCTACAAGCCAGGTGGCAGCTGACCTGTGAGAATCTGCCGGCCTGGCTAGTCCTGGCGGGCATCCAGTCGTTATCGGCACAACAACACGCTGCCCTGGAACCGGCGGCTCTGGAGGGGCAGCTGCGCTGGACCCGCGACGCCGCCATCAGCATCGATAAGCTGCAGGGAATACTTGGCAAAACCCACTTTCTGGCACAGCTCGAGCGGCCGACACCCACTGCCCCTTGGGAAGTGGCGGCAACGATCCCGAGCTTGCAGCTCGATCCTTGGTTGTCGTCCAAGCCCTCCCGCAACCCCAAGCCCTTTACCCTGCCAAGCCTACCCGCGCAATGGCCCCCTTTGCAGGGCAGCCTGGAGATTGGTTTGCTTTCTTGGGGTAAGTGGCAGGCCAAACAGGTACACATCACCTTGCAGCAGGCGCAGTCATGAAGCGTCTACCCTTGGCCGATTTGCTGCTGCCCTGGTATGCCGAGGCAGGACGGCATCATTTGCCTTGGCGGCAGAATCGCGACACCTATCGTCTATACCTTGCCGAGATCATGTTGCAGCAGACCCGGGTAGAGACGGTACAACCCTATTACCAGCGTTTTCTTGCACGCTTTCCCACTTGGCAGAGCCTGGCTGCGGGCGATCTCGATACGGTTTTGGCCCTGTGGAGCGGCCTTGGCTACTACGCCCGCGCCCGCAATGCCCATGCCGCGGCGCAAAGGGTGGTGCAGGTCTTTGGCGGCGAATTTCCGCGCACTTTGACGGAGGCGATCACCCTCCCTGGAGTGGGTCGCAGTACCGCCGCAGCGGTGCTCGCTAGTGCCTACGGGCAGCGCCAGGCCATCCTCGATGCTAATGCCCGCCGGGTACTGTTTCGCTATCACGGGCTGCATGGTGGGCTCCGGGATCTGGCAAATGAGCGCTTGCTCTGGCAGCTTGCCGAACAAGAAACCCCAGTGCAAGCCCATGACTATAATCAGGCAATTCAGGATCTGGGTGCCTTGTACTGTCTTTCCCGCCGTCCTCGTTGTGCCAGCTGCCCGCTGCAAGGGCCCTGCGCCGGGCCGGGGAGCGCGCCTGTCGCTTCTCCTGTTGCCGCCAAGCCGCGGCGGCAAGCGTGGTTTTTGTTGGCGCGCAGCGACGATGACCGTATTCTCCTCGAGCAGCGGCCGCAGCGCGGCATCTGGGGCGGCCTCTGGGCCTTACCGTGGTTTGACCCCGCTGATCCCGCCGCCGAGGATTTTAGCGCGCTATGGCAATGGGCCGAGGGAGAGTATGCCCTCCATATCGAAATCGCTGCTGCGCAACCCTGGCGGCAACATGTCTTCACCCATTTCCAGCTCGAATACCAAGTGATAGATGCGCGTCTGCAGGCGTTTGGCAGCGCGGAAACCGCCCGCAAAAACGCCCTATTTTCTGCCGATCAGCTCAGCACCCTGGCCTTACCGAGCCCGTTACGTCGGTTATTGGTGGGGAAGTAGGGTCTCATGATTCTGGACATCCTCCGAGCCTGTCGCTACCCTCCCACCTCACTGCTGCGGCGGCCGTCGCCGCGGCCATGGCGTTATCGATTGGGAGGATAAGACGTGACGAGAATGGTGCACTGCGTCAAATTGGGCAAGGAGGCGGAAGGATTGGATCGTCCCCCCTATCCGGGTCCCTTGGGGGCGCGTATTTACCAAGAAGTCTCCAAGGAGGCTTGGCAAGATTGGCTCAAACACCAGACGATGCTGATCAACGAGTACCGACTCTCGCCCATCGATCCCAAGTCGCGTTCCTTTCTGGAAAAACAGATGGAAGCCTTCTTCTTTGGTGGTGGCGCCGAGACACCGGAAGGCTACGTTCCGCAGTCCTGATAGCGCTGTCGCTCTTTGGCGACGGCGCTACCCTCGGTATCGGGCCTGCCAATGCATTTGGGCTGAGAGCCTAGTTGCTTGATGTGTTGAGCCTTTTCCTTGGCAGGATAAAGGCTCTCGGGGTGGTTTCCCGTTTTGGGGCCGGCGGCGATGGATTGTAATGCCCATCGCATTCGCTTTCGCCCGACAATCCGGGCTTTCCCGTTGCCCAAAAAATTTCACAACTATTTGTTTTAATTGGTATAAATTTTTTGGCACAAAAACTGCTACTTCAGAAACGCTGACCTTGTATCAGCCCGCGTAAGCGGATCTCAACTTTTGGAAGGAGTGTTTATGAAGAAGATTGTTGCTCTCACGGCTGCCCTGTCTTTCCTCACCGCTAGCGCCAGCTTCGCTGCTGAAGAGGCTCCTGCTGCTGCCGCTGCCGAGAAGCCGGCTGTTGCTGAAAAGGCGCCGGTGAAAAAGGCTGAGTACCACAGCAAGCACTATCATTACCATCATCACAGCAAGAAGCATCATGCGGTGAAGAAGGTCGAGCCCAAGAAGGCGGAAGCGCCTGCTGCCGAGGCTCCTGCCGCTCAGTAAGGTGATGAGGTAGTAGAAAGGGCCGGAGGCTAACGCTTCCGGCCCTTTTCTGTTGGGTGCTGTCAAACCCAGGAGGCTCGACAGAAGCTGCTCTGATTACGCTTGCTTCCAGGACTTGAGGAAGATGCTGGCGAAACGAACAGCAAACTTCAATACAAACTGCGTATCTTTGGCAAAGAAAATCTTGATCAAGCCAAAGATGCCACCACCCTTGTTGGCTTCGTCTTTCATCTCGACTTGGGTTTGTGCCAGGGCCTTGACGGCCTTGTCGACGCCACCGGCAAAGACGGCATCCGAAGGGATGAGGGGCAGGGCCTTGTCAAAAACCAGATTGACCTTGTGCAGCAGACCAGCCTTCTGCAGCTTGCTGACCAAAGCGAGGGCCTCTGGCAGCATGGCCATCAGATTGGCTTCGTGCAGATCCTTGACGAGCCCCTTGACGCGGGTGGTGAGGTTTGGCGCGTCGCCCTTGAGCATGGCGGTACCCAGCTGCGCAATCTCCATCCACGCCAGGGCGCCCTGACTGATGTCGGCGCCAATTGTCTTGATGGTGCCATCGCGCCACATCTCGCCCAGGAAATCCGTTGCCGTGCACACGGCAATGCTCAGATCGCCGCGGGGGGAGAGGATATCGCCGAGGTGTATGCCTTGCCGCTCGAGGTTGCAAGCCAAGTTGCGCATGGTCTCGGCAATGGTTTCGGCATGGTCGAGGAGGCCGTTGATTTGATCGGCCAAGTCGCCAGCCTTGGCATCGCCAAGGGCAATGCGCTTGGCGCGTTGAGCGATTTTGCCCCACTTTTCCGCCTCTTCGGCGAGGGCGTCGAGTTTTTCCGGGAGGTCGAGTTCGGTGATGATGCCCTGCACCGCCGCCAAGCCGTCCTTGCCGGCCTGCAAGAAGAAGCCGGCACTACCGGCATAGCCTGCCACCTTCTCAACTTGATCGAGGATGCCCTCGACGCGGCTAACGATGTCGCCATTTTCGCCAGCGGCCAGTTTCTTGACCCGCATGGCTACGTGCAGCCAGCGCTTGCCGGCTATGCCAACGGTGCCGATGGTACCGCTCAGATCAGCGCTATTGAGCAGTTCTGGGGCCGTATCCTTGAGGGTGCCGAGAGCCACGCTCATCTGGCCGCCAAGGATCTCTGCCATGTCGAGGAGCCCCGAGAGGCGGACCTGCAAGCTGGGGGCATCGCCCTGGAGCAACTTCTGCGCGCGCTTGGCCATCTGCAACCACTGGTCGGCCATTTCCTGCAGCTCGTCGAGCCGATCCGGTAGGTCCAGCCCGCCCGCCATGTCGCTGATGACCTGCACGCCCTGCTTAGCGCTGCCCCAATAGTACTGCACGTTTTGGGCGGCACTGCGCAGTTTGTTGACCATGTCCTCGGGGCTGTCGCCGATGAGGGGGCACTTCAACTCCCCGCTCAGGGTAGCGAGAGAGCTGAAAAAACCAGATTTTTGCAGGTTGTTGAGAATGGCGAGGAGCTCGCCGATGGTCTTGTCGAGCTGGGCATCTTTGATTTCGCTAAAGAGCTGCTTGAGGCGTTCGGTACCGCCCTCAACGGTGAGCATCCCCTGGAGCGACTCGACAGTCTCCCGCAGGGCGTCGAGCTGGGGCTGATATTTGGCAAGGAGCTTGTCGGTGTCGATGGCGTTGGGAAGTTCGTTGAGAACATCGCGGAACATCTGCAAGAGGTTCTGGAGCTGGACGGCGGCGTCCCCCACCCTGCCGAGCCCTGCCCACTGCTGGGGGGTAAGGGCGACTACTGCTTCCGCTGCTGCGTTTCCGTTGGCCATGACGTATTCATCTCCCGCTGAATGATGCTGATTTGCGCCCAGTTGGCACGAGCTACGCTTATTTAACACAAGAAAGTGCTATTTTCCAGCCGCGAAACCCTGCTGCATGGAAGCTTGCGTGCGTCTTGCCCCAGTTTTACGGGGACGTATGATGAAAGAATCTGCCGCGAATGGGTAATGAATATGCTTTATGGAAGCAGGAGAGAAACCTATCGTCAGGTATTTGTCGATACCTGGGCACGGTTTCGCGCTGGGCAGCCTCTCGACGCCATGGGTGAGCGGATCGTCTCGGTGCTCCAGCAGCATCCCGAATATCACGCTCTCTTGGCGGATCGTGACTTGGCCTTGGCCGCCGACTATCCGCCAGAGTTGGGCATGAGCAATCCGTTTGCTCATCTCTCCTTGCACATCGCCCTCCTCGAGCTCTTGGCGAGTGGGCAGCCGCCGGGTATTGTGCAGGAGTTTGCCGAGCTCTGCGCTCGGCACGGTCGTGATGCGGCCGAGCATCTGGTGGTGGATTGTTTGGGAGAGTTGATCTGGCAGGCGCAGCGCGATGGTCGTGACCCCGACCTCGGGGCTTTGCTGCCCTGTTTGCGCAGCGCCTCGGGGCGCAAAAAATCGTGAGGAGAACGGGAATGGCGGAAGCCAAAACGGGAGCAGAAGCGGTACATTGGCGGCTGGAAGACCTCTACGCTGGGCAGGAAGATGCGCGCTTGGCGGCAGACATGGAATGGGCGGCAGCAGCGGCCGCAGCCTTTGCCGAACGCTACCGGCCGCGCTTTGCGGAGCTATCTGCGGCCGAGTTGGCGCAGGCCATGGCTGAACTCGAGGCCCTTCGCAGCCGCTTGGCTCGGCTTGGGGCGTATCGCTATTTGGCTTACGTCACTCATGCCGACGACCCGCTCTACGGCGCCGCCCTACAGCAATATCAGGAGCGAGCCACCCAGATTGGCAATCAGCTAATTTTTTTTGATATCGCCTGGAATGCCCTGCCCGCAGAGCGCGCCGAGGCGCTACTGCAAAGCCCGGAACTTAGCACTTGGGTGCATCTGTTGCGCCAATGGCGCCAGTACGCAGCGCACCTGCGCAACGAGTCGGAAGAGCAGATTCTCGCCGAGAAGAACGTTACCGGCCGCGGACTGTGGGAGCGACTCTTCGACGAGACCCTTACCGAGATGCGTTTTTCCCTACGCGGCAAGGAGATCAGCGAGCAAGAGGTGCTCAGCAAGCTCTCGCATCCCGACCGCGACTTACGTTGCGACGCTGCCGAGGCCCTCAGCCGCGGGCTCGAGGGACGCCTACATACCCTCACCTTTTGCTTCAATGCCATCCTCGCCGATAAGGCCCTGGACGACCGCCTGCGTCGCTACCCGCATTGGTTGGCGGAGCGTAATCTTGCCAACGAAATCGACGATGCCATGGTCGAGGCCCTGGAGCAGGCCGTGGTGGCTCGCTACTCTCTGGTTGGGCGCTATTACCGTCTCAAGGCCAAGCTTCTCGGTATCAGCCCCCTGCGCGACTACGACCGCTACGCCCCCTTGCCCGGCAGCTCGCGCAGCTACTCCTGGGAGGAGTGTCGGGAAATCGTTCTGGGCGCCTTTACGGATTTCTCGCCGGAGTTGGCCGCCATTGGCGAGCGATTCTTTAACGAGGGTTGGATCGATGCCGCGTTGGCGCCAGGCAAGCGGGGTGGCGCCTTTGCGCATCCGGTTACTCCCGATGTGCATCCCTATTTGATGGTCAACTACACCGGCACGGTGCGCGACGTGATGACCGTTGCCCATGAACTCGGCCACGGCATTCACCAATATTTGGCGCGGGAGCAGGGCTTTCTCAATGCCGATACCCCCCTGACCACCGCCGAGACCGCCTCGGTGTTCAGCGAGATGCTGACCTTTGAGCGGCTCATGCGCGGCGAAAGCCGGCCGGATAAGCGCTTGGCCCTGCTCTGCGGCAAGATCGAAGATACCTTCGCCACGGTCTTCCGGCAGACTGCCATGCACCGCTTCGAGGCCAAGATGCACGCGGCGCGGCGCAGTGAGGGGGAGCTCAGCAAGGAGCGGCTGGCGGAATTCTGGCTGCAGACCCAGGAAGAGCAGTTTGCAGGAAGTGTGGAGTTCAGCCCTGGCTATCGCTGGTGGTGGAGCTACATACCGCACTTCATCGGCTCGCCGGGGTACGTATACGCCTATGCCTTTGGCGAGTTGCTGACCCTGGCACTCATCCAGCGCTACCGGGAACTCGGCAGCGCTTTTGTGCCGGGGTACACGGAAATGCTGCGCCTGGGCGGCAGCCGGGCGCCGGTGGAGGTGGTGGCGGCTGCCGGTGTGCGCCTCGATGACCCGCGCATTTGGGACAGTGCCCTCGACTATCTCGAGGGCATGGTGGCCGAGGCCGAACGCCTGGCCGGGGTGCAGTAATGCGGCTTGAGCGGGATAGCCTCGGTAGTGTCGAGGTCGAAGACGCTGCATTGTGGGGAGCGCAGACCCAGCGCTCTTTGCAGTTTTTTGCCATTGGCGAAGAGCGTATGCCCCTGGCCATCATCCATGCGCTGGCACAGATCAAGGCGGCGGCAGCACGGACCAACGTCGCGCTCGGTCTATTGGCGCAAGAACTGGGTGCAGCCATTGCCGACGCCGCCCTGGCGGTGGCGCGCGGGGAGTACGACGAGCAGTTTCCGTTGCGGGTTTGGCAGACCGGCAGCGGCACCCAAAGCAACATGAACGTCAACGAGGTCATCGCCAACCTTGCCAACGAGGGCCTGGGCCAAGCGCGGGGTAGCAAATCGCCAATACACCCCAACGACCATGTCAATCTGGGGCAGTCTTCCAACGATGTCTTCCCCAGCGCCCTGCATCTGAGTGTGGCGCTGGCCCTGCAGCAGCAGGTGCTGCCGGCCTTGGCGCGACTGCGCGACTTGTTGCAGCGGCGCAGTGAGGATTTTGCCGATATCCTCAAGATTGGGCGCACGCATTTGATGGACGCCGTGCCCCTGCGTTTGGGGCAAGAATTTTCTGGCTATGTGGACCAATTGCGCCAGGGCGAAGCGGGCATCCGCGCCACCCTGCCGGGGCTCTACGCCCTTGCCCTCGGGGGCACGGCGGTGGGTACAGGGCTCAACACCCATCCCGAATTTGCTACCCGGGTCTGTGCCTTGCTACAGGACTGGGTGGGGCTGCCGTTACACCCCGCCGAGAATCTCTTTGCCGCCCTGGCCGGGCAGGAGGCCCTCTGCCAGTTGAGCGGACAACTACGTAGTCTGGCCATGTCCTTGCTCAAGATTGCCAACGACATCCGCTGGATGGGTTCGGGGCCGCGGGCGGGCCTGGGCGAGCTCAGCCTGCCGGAAAACGAGCCCGGCTCCTCGATCATGCCGGGCAAGGTCAACCCCACCCAGGCCGAGGCCCTGAGCATGGTCTGCGCCCAGGTTTTTGGTAACGATGCGGCGGTGGCCTTTGCCGCCTCCCAGGGTAACTTTGAACTGAACGTCTATAAACCCGTCATAGGCTACAATGTGCTGCAAAGCATCCGCTTGCTGGCCGACGCCATGGACTCCTTTGGCGAGCACTGCGTGCGCGACTTGCAGGCTCGGCAAAAAGAGCTGCGCCGGCATCTGGAGAGCTCCTTGATGCTGGTGACCGCCTTGGTGCCGCGATTGGGCTATGAGCAGGCCGCAGCCATTGCCCAGCGGGCACATCGCGAGGGCAGCACCCTGCGCGAGGCGGCCCTCGCGAGTGGTGGGATAACCGCGGCGGAGCTCGACGAGATTCTACGTCCGGAGCGAATGCTGGCGCCGGAACCGATTACGCGTGGCGAGGAAAGGAAAAAACCATGATCTTGATTTTGGATGCAGACTTGCAGGAGGGTGCGCCGGAGTATCAGGCCCTGCTGCGCCATCTCGATGGCTTGGCCAATATCGAATACCGGGTGCATCGGGTGCAGGGGGCGGAGCAGGTATTGCGCGAGATCTATCTCATCGGCAATACCAAGGCCTTGAGCCTGGAGCAGATGGAGTCTTTGCCAGGGGTGGCGCGGGCGATCCGCGTGTCGCGGGAATATCGCGTACTTGGGCGTCATCAGAATGACGCGCGGGCCAGCGGTTTTGTGTATAACGGCGTCGAATTCAGCCAAGACACCCTGCACGTGTTTGCCGGCCTTTGCGACG
>JAWNZB010000129.1:0-4362 GCA_038447835.1 Candidatus Igneacidithiobacillus chanchocoensis
GGCTGCACCCGCATCCTCTCCGGTCAACGGACGGATCTGTAAAGGTCGCCCGCAGACCCAAGTCTTTTTCAAGTGCTCGAGTACTGAACTCTGCAAGTCGGCGGGAAGCTCGACGGTGCTGTGGTCGCTAGCGACCTGTACCTTGCGAATCAAGCGGCTGGGCAAGCCCGACTCGTTGGCAATCGCGCCCACGATGTTCTTTACCTGGGCACCATGCTCCTCGCCTACATCCAAGCGATACGCCCGCATCGCTGGGGCGCCGTCACCACTTGGCAATTCATTTGTGCGTGAGCGCCGTGGACGCTCCTCACTATCGCTATGCCGCTCCCGGCGTGGCCGTTTCTCAGCGGCCGCGGTATCGAGAACCGCACTGGGGCGAGTTTCCGGCGCTGGTAACAAGGGCTTGTCTTTCTGCACCAAAAACGCCAGGGCGGCAGCGATTTCTCCCAAGCCCACGTCGTTTTCTTCCTGGTACTCCGCAATTAGGGCCTCAAAGGGACTCAAATCCTGACCACCGATGACTTCCTGCAACTGCTCCTTGAACTGGGCAACGCGGCGGTCGGCCACATCGGCCAGGCTCGGCAAATGCATAGGCTCGATGATCTGCCCAGTGGCCCGTTCGATGGCTTTGAGGAGATAACGCTCCCGCGGTGCAACAAAGAGAATGGCCTCGCCTTTACGGCCCGCACGCCCCGTGCGCCCAATACGATGCACATAGGCCTCGGTATCATTGGGGATGTCGTAGTTAATTACGTGCGTGATCCGCTCGACGTCGAGGCCGCGCGCGGCGACATCAGTAGCAATGACGATGTCGAGGGCGCCAGACTTGAGGCGCTCGACGGTCTGTTCGCGTAGCGCTTGGCTCATGTCGCCGTTCAAGGCACCGCAGGCGTAGCCTCGCGCTTCCAGTCGCTCGGCAAGCTCAACCGTGGCCGTCTTGGTACGCACAAAAATGATCCAGGCGTTGCTGTCTTCCACCTCGAGGATCCGGGTCAGGGCATCGAGCTTGTGGGTGCCGCTCACCTGCCAGTAGCGCTGGCGAATGGCCGACACCGTCGTCGTGGCACTTTTAATTTTGATTTCAATGGGATCGCGTAAGTAGGTGCGGGCGATGCGATGAATGGCCGCCGGCATGGTCGCCGAAAAGAGCGCGACCTGGCGCTGCTCCGGGGTGTGATGCAGGATGTCTTCGACGGCGTCGATAAAACCCATACGCAGCATTTCGTCTGCTTCGTCGAGAACCACTGCCTGTAATTGATCCAGTTGCAGCGTGCGGCGGCGCAAGTGGTCTTGGATACGCCCTGGCGTTCCCACGATCACCTGCGTGCCGCGCGCCAGCTGCTTGAGCTGCAGCCCCATGGATTGGCCGCCATAGATGGGCAACACATGAAATCCGGGCAGATATTTGGCGTAGCTCTGCATGGCCTCTGCCACCTGAATGGCGAGCTCGCGCGTGGGGGTGAGGACAAGAATCTGCGGGAAACGCCGCGAGCAATCCACTCGGCTGAGCAGGGGTAAGGCAAAAGCAGCGGTCTTGCCGGTACCGGTCTGTGCCAGGCCGATGACATCTTGCCCGGCGAGCAGAGGGGGAATGCTCTGGGCCTGGATCGGGGAGGGCTGCTCGTAACCAATCTCCAGCACCGCGCGTAGTAGCGGCTCGGCAAGCGAAAAATCACTGAAGCGCTGTGCAGTTTCTTGTCCCATCACCCTACTCCCTCGGCAAGCGAGTGCGCACTATACGCCAATTCCCGCGCCCATGCATGATTCAGTCATCGGCCCAAAGTTTGTGCAGGGCGGCAGCGATGCCCGCATCCGCCCCCGGCCCGGTCGGCGTGCGTCCCGGGAAAAAGCGATCGCAGAAGGCATAGGCAAAACTCACGTCCTGCAAACCCAGGCTGCCAAACAGGCGATTTTCCCAAGATTGGTCGTCGGTATGGGGAAGCAGCGTTGGCCAGGCATCCCGGGCGGCAGGTTCGAGGATGGGCCCAAAGAAAATAGCGCCGGGCTTGTTGCGCAGCCGCAGGGCACAAGAACCTGCCGTGCGCCCGGACATGGGGAGAAAATCGATGGTGCGGGTGAGGCGCAGCTTGCTGTCTAGAGCGATATCCAACTCCACGCCCAAGGCCTTGCCTTCCACCGGCTGGGCCACCAGTCGCAGACCGCGCTCCCGCCAAGAGACGAGGTCTTGGGCGCCAAAGCGACTGGGAAGAAAGAGGACCGTTGGCGGTGCGAGGGATGCCAGTTGCTGCCAGGTTTCTTCGCAGAACACCGGTGCGTTGACAAGAATGCCGCCAGCATCTTTGTCGGCAATATAATAGACCGCCGGGGTCTCTTCCCCGCCTTCTACATGGTAGATGCGGCGATCAAAAAATTGACAGAGTTCCTGCATGACACTCCCCCTGGTTGAGGCCCCAACCTTGGCGCAAAAACGCTGATCTCGCAAGGTCTAGGCGCCCACGCATCCTGCCGCTATCCTAAGCCCTCTACTTGCTGCGGAAACTGATCCATGGATATCGTCCAGCTTTTCCTCGCCTTGGTTTTGATTCTCTTGGCTGCGGAGCTCTTTACCAACTCGCTGGAGCACTTGGGCGATCGCTTGGGTCTTTCCGAGGGTGTAACCGGTTCCATCTTTGCCGCCGTTGGAACCGCCCTACCGGAAACCATGGTGCCACTGGTGGCGGTCTTTGCCTCGAGCAGTCTTGCCAGCCCGCAAGTTGGCGAAGAGGTGGGTGTTGGCGCCATTCTCGGCGCGCCGATGATGCTCTCTACCCTCACCTTCTTCCTGATGTCGCTTTTTGCGGCCAAACAGCGGGGATGGCTGGGCACTCTAGCCCCGGAACGCAGCGGCCTGCGGCGTGATCTTTCCTGGTTTCTTGCCGCCTTCTTCCTCGCCACGGTGGCGCTCTTCATCCCCCATCACAGCAGCGCCATACGTGGCGCCATCGCCATCGTTCTCGTGCTGTTCTACTTCTTTTACTTGCTACTGACCCTGCGCGCCTCCGCTGCTTTGGTTGCTGATGGGCATCAAACCGAGGCCGAGGCGGCTTTGTATCTCTCCCGCCTAGGTTTGCCAGATTGGTTGTTGGTCATCCTGCTGCAACTCGGTCTTGGGCTGGCGGGCATTATTTTTGGCGCCGAACTTTTTGTTCATGGAGTGGAGCACTTGTCTGCGCTCTTGGGAATTTCTGCCCTGCTGCTGTCACTGCTCATTGTGCCGATAGCCACCGAGTTGCCGGAAAAAATCAATAGCATCCTCTGGATTCGGCGCAAAAAAGATACCCTTGCCTTTGGCAACATCACAGGCGCCCTGGTCTTCCAGGGCTCTCTGCTCCCCGCTATTGGCGTCTCCCTCACTCCCTGGACACCATCTGCGCCGGTATTGGTCGGTGCCCTACTTACCCTGGCGGCGGGCAGCTACACCCTGTTATTAGCTTTGCGAAACAAGCCGTTGCGACCGGCACATTTTGTCCTCAATGGTGCGCTCTATGCGACATATTTTGTGATCGTCAGTTAGCGCGCAGTTGTATCGCAATGCGTCTGCGGGCGGCCTTTGCTATGCTTGCCGCTGTGCAGCCAAGGAAGGTTTATGTTTCCGCAACCCAATAATAGCCACGGCGATTTGTCTTTTGGCCTGCTTCTGCAGGCGTCACGCGGAGTTACCCTCTGGCGTCCCAACCTTGTCTACGGCGGTAGCTTGGTAATTGGGGCGATTTTCTGGGAGGCTCTAAACGACTGGAATCCTGGACCCGCCGGCGAATTGCTTGGTGCCCTCTTTTTTGGGCTAGCCCTGCTCATTGGCTATCTCGCCGCAGGACGCATGCTGATTTTCCATGCTCGCGGCGAGCGCAATCCCGGCATTTGGCACAGCCTGTTCTTTGCAGCACGCGCTTGGCCACGGCTATTGCTGCTGGTACTGATGGAGGCTTTGCTTCTCTTGGGTATTGGGGTGGTCGAGGTGCTGGCCTTTGGCTTGACGCAACTTCCAGCTTTTGGCGCTTATCTTGTCGTCCCTCTCTTTCCCTTGAGTGTGCTGTTCAATGCGGCATTGCTAACCCTAGCCCTCATCGTTTTCAATCTCTCCGGCCCCGCGCTTTGGCACGGCGAGGGCGTTGGCAAGGCCCTGCGCCACACTATCGCCATCGCCAGCAATCGTCCTGGGGCAGTGTTATTGATGATGTTGTTGTTGGGGGTACTGAGCGGCGCCGTCGCCCTGATTGTGATTGTGGTGCTATACGACGGCTACGCCCTGACCTTGGCAGCGGCAGCTCCATTTTTAGGTTCAGCACTGTTTAGCAATGGCGGCGGCGAGGCCCTGCTTTTGCAGTGGTTGCCCAATATGGACGTGGCCGCGCAGTGGCAGGC
>JAWNZB010000130.1:0-4343 GCA_038447835.1 Candidatus Igneacidithiobacillus chanchocoensis
GGATGCTCGGATGCGAGTAGGGCGGCGGCGAACTGGCGGCCCGAGCCGTAGGTGAGGTCGCCGACGCCGACGAGCTCCTCGGTGAGCGTGCAGCCGTGGTCCTCGAGCGCCGCCAGGAACCCCTCCGTCCTTAGACGGATCGCCTTCGAGGCGTGCGGCCCCTCGAGGTACGCGATTTGCCCGGCTTCGACCCCAGCCTTGGCATAGACTTCGCGCAGTAAAGTCTCTTGGGCGCTAACCGAGGGAATGGTGAGTCCCGATTTATGGCCGTCGGTGTTGATGCCGGAAGCAGTCACCACCGCCAGAATACGGTCGCCGTCGCGTCGCGCTCGCTCGTATTCCTTGAGAACGAAAATCCCGCCCCCCTCGGAGCGGGCATAGCCATCGGCATCGGCGTCGAAGGGCCGGCAACGCCCTCCCGCCGACAGCATGGAGGCTTGCGAAAAAATCAGAAAACCAAAGGGATGGAGATGCAAACTGATGGCACCACTCAGGGCCAGTTCGCTCTCGCCCGCGAGCAGGGACTGACAAGCCTGATGAAAAGCCACCAGAGCCGAGGAGCAGGCAGTGTCGACGGCCATACTCGGCCCGCGCAGATCAAAAACATAAGAAAGACGATTGGCGGCAATGCTGGCGGTGGTACCGGTGGCGGTGTTGGGGCCAATGGCAGCGAGGTCGTCGGCCAAACGATAACCATAGTCGGTACTGGCAAGACCGATGAAAACCCCCGTGCGACTCCCGCGCAATTTCTCGGGATTGATGCCGGCGTGGGCCAAGGCCTCCCAAGTCATCTCCAACAAGAGACGCTGCTGCGGATCCATGGCCGCCGCCTCGCGTGGGGAGATATGGAAAAAGCCGGCATCGAAGCCGCTTACGTCGCCCAGGGAGCCGCCGGCAAAGGTGACGCTGCTGCCGGGATGGCTACGCCGCGGATGCCGCAGCGCTTCCCGCGCCCAGCGCCCCTCGGCAACCTGGGTAACGAGATCGCGCCCGGCAAGGAGATCGTCCCAGAACTGACTATCGTTGGTAGAGGGCAGGCGGCTGGCATGGCCAAGGATTGCAATCTTACGCATGGGCGGCTTTATAACCGATCGACAAACTTTGCAAAAGCCCGGAAATGCTCCTCCCAGCTCGGCGGTTGGTAGCCCGCGAGGCGCTGTAGCTGGGCCAAGCGTCGCGGATGATCGGTACGGGAATAATCGCGGATGGCCGCGAGCCACTCGGCCTCATCGTCGAGGGATAGATAGTCGGGGATGTCTCCCGCCACTTCATGAAAAGCCGGCAATGGACTGCTCAGTACCGGCGTGCCCCGCTGCAGGGCCTCGAGCAGGGGCAGGCCATAGCCCTCAACCGCGGAAGGAAAGAGCAGTGCCTGGGCGTGATCAAGATAATACGCCAGATCGCCATCGGAGCAGCTGGGTAGCCAAGTCACCCAAGGTCGCAGGGTTTCGTCGTAGAGCAACCGCTCGATGACACCATCGCACATCCAGCCCTTTTGACCAATGAGCAGCAGACTCGGGGTTGGTTCCGACATTGACTCGTGGCACAGCCGCTCCCACAAGTGCAGCAGAAAGGCGTGGTTCTTGCGCGGCTCGATGGTACTCAGCATGAGAAAATACGGCGACTGCGGTATCTCATCGTTGGGCTGCGCGTGCGATTTCCAGGCAGCGTCGACCCCGAGGGGGATGACCTCGAGCGGGGGGATAGGAATTTGGAGGGCCTCGGCATGCTGCTGTAGGGCGCTTGCCGTGACCTGGGAATTGCTCACGATCCCCGCGGCTTGCCCAAGGATGACCTGCAGCCGACGTTCGTGCGCCGCAGTGGCATCGGCGCGGCAGAATTCGGGGTGGGTGATGGGAATCAAATCATGCGCCATCACGATCAGGCGAATCTCCTTGCGTTTCAGCCAGGCCAGATACCCTGGTCGATCGAGGCCGCTGTGCCCCATGTTCAGGACCCAACTGCCGTCTGGAACCGTTCGCAGGCGCATGCGCAGCAGGGTGGTGACCGCATTCCAGAGGCTGCTCGGCAAAGACCATTTTTCCCAGGCCAAGAGGGCATCGAAGAGCGCCCGGGAGGCCTTGACGTCGAGGCCGACGGCCAACTGACCCTCAATCAGTAGCGCCTGGGCGCGTTGACGGAAATGTCGCACGTAGGCCAGGCAAACGCGGTCGACGCCGGTGGGTAGTCGCCCATCGCGCAGGCGCCGCAGCAGACGGGTGACATCGACAAAGACTGTCTGGTCACCAAAGGCTCCCACGAGCATTCTTACTTGATCACGCCAGCCGTCGTGAGCCCCTGAATCGGGTAGACAATTTGCACGATGAGCCCAAGGAATTTCTGGAAATCGCTGATTGGCGCCGTGGCGACATAAATCAGGTCATGATTCTGGATGGGAAAGTCCTGGGCGGCAAAAAGGGTGGCCGGATTGCTGAAATCGAAGCGGAAGACCACCGGCACTGTGCCCTCGGGAGTCAGCTGCACTGGCTGCTTCAGGTCTGGCACCAGTTGTGGTTTTTCAAAGCGAAATATGTAGACCGCCTTGGTGTCGGCCTGATTGCCGTCGAGACCTCCCGCCTGTGCCAGCGCTTGGATCAGGCTGATGCCGGAAGCCTGGAAATCCACCTGCTTGGTCTCTTTGGTGGCGCCCATGACGGTAACCTGCATCGGCTTATAGAGGGCGGTGACGACATCGCCGGAGCGCAGCGGAATGTTTTCTTCGGGGTGACTGATGATGTCTTGCAGGGGCAGGCGTAGCACCTTGCCTTCCCGCGACAGCTGAATGGTGACCTTGCTCACTGGTTGATCGACGCCGCCTGCCGCTGCTAGCGCTTGCAATACCGAGACCCCGCCGGGCTGCACGGGAACTTGCATACTTTTCTTGACGTTGCCAACAACGGAGATGCTTTGGGCGCGGTTATTGACCAAATGCACTACCACCTGCGGGTCGTGGGCCAAACCCTGCAGGTGTTTGCGAATCTCGGCCGCGATTTGGTCTGGGGTCTTGTCGGCGCAGACGATCTGCCCGGCAAAGGGAATGTTGATATCGCCATTGGCGCCTACCATTTGCGCGGGAATAGTGGTCATTACCGAGCCGGAAGGGGTGGTGGTGGATGCCGCCGCAGGAGAAAACAACATCGCCGGCGGAGCCTCCCAGATGTACACCTCGAGGGTGTCGCCAATGCCGACGGTGTACCGTTCTGGATTGGGATTGGCGAAATAGTGCAGCAGATCGAGTTGCGGTCGGTTGATTTCGGTCTTGAGGTAATGGGCAACGGCGTAGTTCACGTCGACCAATTGGATACCTTGCAGTTGCCGATTCTGGGTGACCTCGGCAATCGATCCGGCGCGCGGGCCGGAATAGGGCATGATTCCCGCACAGCCAGTGAGGCCGAGAGGGAGGGCCAAAGCCAGGGGCGCCAGCCAGCGGCGACAGGAAGTACGTTGCAATTTGGGCATTTGTTTCCTCACAGTGCGACGCTACCGCAAAACCTTAGGGTAGCATTGTTGACTTGGCCTTAGGCGGATAGTAGCCTACCCCCAGAAGTGCTCACAATGCCGTAAGCAAGGAAGCCCCAGGAGAGTAAGCATGACGCAGCAACGCAGCATCGTTCCTGTAGTACTGTCTGGCGGCACGGGGAGTAGGCTTTGGCCGCTCTCGCGCAGCTCTCATCCAAAGCCCTTTATCCCCCTTCCCGATGGGGAAACCCTGGTACAAAAAACCCTAAAACGCGTCGCCGCACTGCACAGCAGTTCCCCCATTCTCACCGTTACCAACCGCGATTACTACTTCCTCACCCGCGACGCCTTTAGCAACTGCCTGGCTGCCGATCCCGAAGAGTCGCTCCCGGCCATGCATTACCTACTCGAGTCCCAAGCCCGTAACACCGCACCAGCAATGGCCGTGGCCGCCCTCTGGGCGCAGCAGGAGATTGGTCCCGATGCCGTGCTCCTCGTCCTCTCCAGCGACGTATTCGAGGCGATACGCCCCGGGCTCAGTGAGGAATTCCTTAAGGAGGCCGAGGTAATCGAGGTCAAGGAGTACGGCGAGGGCTTCATAAAGGACATCATCAAGGAGTACTCGGGGTGCGAGCCCGACGCCGAAAAGCTCGACGTGGCCGCGAGGCTAATAGCCGGTATGAGGGGTGGGCAGGTTCTCGTTGCGGCCTACTTCGGAATCTGGCTTGGGGGCAAGGGAAAATGCTCAATCGACGACCCCCTCAAGGCGCTGGAGGAGGCTAAGAAGAACCCCGAGAAGTTCATAGAGTCTTACTTCGTCGAGTACATCTTCAAGGACAATGAGTACTATGCACGGGCCTACTCGCTACCCCTCCTGCTATACG
>JAWNZB010000131.1:0-4179 GCA_038447835.1 Candidatus Igneacidithiobacillus chanchocoensis
CGCCGCCCTTCCCGCCCGCAGCGCGACGCCCGCGCAGCAACCCGCCACAGCGCCCAGCGCAGCGCTACCGCGACTGGCTGAGCGGGTTCGCGACCTTCAGGATTTGCTCTGGCAGGAGGTCGGTATTCTCCGCCAGCAACAGGGAATGGAGCGCGCCCGTGCCCAATTGCGGGAGTGGGAGGCAGAGACTCCGAGTACCGCGTTGCCCGCGGGGCGCGCCGACCTCGAGTGGCGGAGTTTGCTGCGCTGCGCCCTACTAATTACCGAAGGGGCCTTGCAGCGCCATGAATCCCGCGGCTGTCATTTTGACCAAGATTACCCGCAGTTGGCGGAACCGCCGCGGCATTTGCTGCAGCAGCGCGATTGGACGGCTCCCCGAGCCGAAGACGTCGGGCGTGTACCCGCCAGCGACGCCAACGCGGATCTTCTGGCGTAAACCACGCCAGCACCGTGATCCGCGCACCGCTCTCTGCCCGCAAACGCAGCACCAGCAGACGATAGGTAAAGACGGCACCGGATAGAATTGTGCCACGCCAGCGCGCACCAGAAAGTAGGCGCAGCTCGTAGACATCGCCGCTACGATGCAGCAGTAAGCGCGGTCGCTGACGCGGACAACGTAGGTAGGTCCAGGTGCCCGCAACTGCCAAGAGGATCAGGCCAACGCGCCAGTCTACCCAGATGGTCAACAGACTACTCAACAGCGCTACCAGACAGGGCAAGGCATAGAGCAACCGTTGCGCGCGTCGATTACCCAAACGCAGAGCTGGTAACGATTGGTCCAGCTCGCCTACCGCGCTATTATGGGCGATCTGCGACAACCCTTTCTTGGAGATAACCCCCATGGCCGACATTCATTACGCTCCCTTGACCGACAGTTTGGGAGCCCTGCATGTCCATGGCCCCGACGCGGACAAATTTTTGCAAAGCCAATTCTCCAACGACCTGCTCTCCCTGCCAAGGGGTGGCGGGCAGTGGAGCAGTTATAGCACCGCTAAGGGACGGATGATTGCCAACTTCTTTCTGTGGCGCGGCGAGAACGGCTTGTTCCTCTTTCTCGCCCGCGACCTGGTCGAGGAAGTGGCACAGCGGCTGCGCAAGTTCCGCATGATGGCTAAGGCCGAAATCGAAATTACGACAGAAGAGGTCTGGGGACTCTGGGGTAGCGATCTCGACCCAGCCGCCATTGGCGTTGGAGAGACTGCCGGCGTTGCCGTCCTTGCTTCCCTACCTTGGCCGGTATCAGCGGCTCTTCTGCTCGTTAGTGACACCGCTACAGCGGGGGATGCTTTGGCCAAACTCCCGGCAACAGCAACTACCTCTAATGACTGGTGGGTAGCGGCCATTCGTGCCGGCACCGGCTTTATCACCCGTGCCAGCAGCGAGCAGATCATCCCCCAGGAACTGAATTTAGAAGTGCTAGGCGGTATCAACTTCAAAAAGGGCTGCTATCCGGGGCAGGAAATCGTTGCCCGCTCGCACTACTTAGGAGTGCTGAAACGGCAGTGCTATCTAGTGCATGCCAGCGCGCCCCTGGAGCCCGGGCAGGAGATTTTTGCCCCGAGCATGGGCGAACAAGCCGTGGGTGTGGTCATCAATGTTGCATCCGAGGGCAGCGAGCATCTCGCCCTCGTTGTATTGCGCGCGGTAAATGCCAGCGAGCCACTGCATCTGGGTGGCGGCAATGGCAGCAAGCTGCGGATTGGCACCCTGCCCTACACCCTGCCCCTCGACGCGCAAGCCAAGGAGTAAGCCATGTGGGGGCTGATTGCTGGCATCGTCAGCTACTTTCCCTTTGCCTGGTATGGCCATCGCTACCTTGACGAGCATGGCATGCCACCCGGCTTTAGCCGCAAGTTACTGGTATTTTTGATTGCCAGCGTGCTGTCGACGGCGGTTGGCTATGGAGTGTCGCGCTTGAGCAGCAGCCCGCAGCACGCGGCGGCGCAGGCGCAACTACAGCAAAAGACCATGCAACTACTGGGCAGCAGCTTACATTGCCTCAACGATCCCGATCAGCCGCAGTGTCAGCAGAACAGTGCTGCAGCCAAGCAACTGTTGCATAAGATGCTCAACACGGAGCTCGGTAGTAAGCAGAGCTAAATCACGCATCAAAGAGGGTGCCGCCAAACTGCGCGAAGCGATGCAGCAGGCTGTCGGGCCTTGCCACCAGTTCTGCGTAGCTTCCCTTCTCCTGCACCCGCCCCGCTGCCAGCACATAGATGCGGTCCATATCCTCCAGCCCCAAGAGGCGATGGGTGATGTAGATGACCGTGCGGTCCTGCATCAAGCCGCGCAGATCCTGTAAAAATTTTGCCTCGGTTATGGCATCCAGTCCTTCGCTCGGCTCGTCGAGAAGGAGTATGGGACTGTCCTTGAGTACTGCCCGGGCAATGGCAATGCGCCGCGCTTGTCCACCCGAGAGATTCACACCGCCTTCGCCGACAATGTTATCGAGGCCGTGCGGCAATCCCTCCACAAAGTCGGCGAGCTGGGCCTGTCGCAGAGCAGCCCAGAGCTCGTCTTCTTCGGCATCTCCTTTGGCAAGGAGGAGATTGTCGCGAATCGTGCTGTGAAAGAGGTGGCTGCGTTGCGATAGCACCGCAAAGTACTGGCGGAGCTGATCGCCCGGATACTCGCGTAGCTCCCGCCCGCCCAGCTGTGCGGAGCCGGCCTGGTAGTCATAAAAACGCAAAAGCAGGTTGGCAATGCTGCTCTTACCGGCCCCGGTGGCGCCAAGAATAGCCACCCGCTCCCCCTGGCGTATGCGCAAATCGAGTCCGGCGAGAGCATCCCGCTGTGCATCAGGATAGCGTAAATGCACACCCTGCAACTGGATATCAAAACGCTGCGGCTCCGGGGCCAGCGCTGCAGCATCAGGGAAGAGCGGCTGCCGATCGGCAATTTCAAAGATGCGGCGCGCCGCCTCACGCGTCTGCCCGAGAAACTGGAAGGCCAGCGGTAACGCCAGCACTGCCTCAAAGGCTGCCATCGTGCCCAGGGCAAACATCGGAAGCTCGGCGGGCGGTAAAGAGTGCCGTGCCACCATGGGAATAGCCAAGAGCAAAATGACCCAGAGGGTGAGGTTGGCCATGAAGCTCATACCAGCGGTACCGATACCGGCCACTCCTGCCAGTCGTCGCTGGCGTTCGAGCAAGGCCTTGTTTTCGTTGAGGAAACGCTCCTGCACTCGGCCGGCGGCGTTGGCGGTGAGGATTTCTCCCATACCCTGCAGGGTATCCACGATTTGCACCCGCATTTCTGCCTGAATCCGGGTAATTTCGCGGCTACTCTGCGCCCCCAGGCGCTCGCTCAATAGGGGCAGCAACAAGCCGGTGAGGGCGAGCAGAATCAGTAGCGCGAGCCCCACCGACCAAGCATAGAGGGCAAAAAAACCGGCCATGAGCAGGGTCGCAATGCCGGCCACCAGAAATGGCGTAAAGACACGCAGGTAAAAATTATTGAGTGTGTCGATATCGGCAACGATGCGGGAGAGAATGTCGCCCGAGCGATAGCCCTGCAGTCCCGCCGGTGCCAACGGCTCAAGCCGGGTATAAAACCAGACTCGCAGTTTGGCAAGCAGCCGAAAGGTCGCTTCGTGGGTGACGATACGTTCGAGCCAGCGGGAAATAACACGGGTAGTCGCAAAACCGCGTACCCCCGCCGCTGGCAGGAAAAAATTGTACTGGTTTAGGGTCGCCCAACCGCCCAGGCCCGCCAGCGCAGCCTTGTCGCTGACCGCCAGCGCACCGTCCTTGTTGGCCGCCAGCAGCTGATTGACGAACTTCGCGCTCAGCGTGGATTCCTGCTCGTTGAGCTGCTTCAGTTTGGCCTTGTCGGCGTCCGCCAGCCGGGCGCCGGCGTGCACGAACCGCCGGTAGTCGACCTCGACCAGACGCAGCGCCTCGGGATCCAGGTGCAGACTGGCGCGTTGCCGGTACACCGCCTCAATGCGCGCGAACAGCTGCGGGTCGAGATCGATTGCGTCGGCCTGCGCGGCGAAGCGCGGGGCCATCAGCTCCTGCAGCTTCTGCAACGTGGGGTTGGTGTTGGCGCCGCTGAGGGCGTTGAATATCAGGTTGACGCGATTGAGCGTCTGGCCGGACTTTTCCAGCGCCACGACGGTGTTGTCGAAGGTGGGCGGCGCCGGGTTGGCGGCGATCGCGGCCACCTCGGCGCGCT